>ONAH01000198.1 GCA_900315715.1 uncultured Eubacteriales bacterium | reverse complement strand
GCAAGTTCCTCAGTGCCAATGTCGGTAAGGATAGCCTTGAGTTCGGGGTATGGCATGGAAAACCTCTGCGACAAGTATCTCAGCGACGCTCCAAGTTCCCCGTCAGGTCCGCCGTACTGGCTAATTATTATTTTAGCCAGTGCGGGGTTTGGGTTTTTAATTTTTACAGGATACTGTAATTTTTTTTCATATACCCACATAGATTAGTCCTCCTCACATAGATCCCACGGCCATGGGTTCTTAATCCAGCGCATACGCTTTTCGGGTGAATCTCTGAAAACGATAGGGCCATACTTTTCTTCGTATTCATCTCTTAATATACCGCTCTTTTCCTCAAAATCCGCAAGTTTTCTTTTAGCGTCTTTGTCGGAGGGGTGGGTGTCAAGATAGAGATTAAGCTCTACTATTGCAAAGTCATAGGTTGCTATTTTCTGCATGAGTTCTTGCCTCTCAGTCATCTTGATCCTCCTTTTCCGCACAGAAACGGTTTGTTAAGCTCAGGAAACAGTGTCCCCTTGCAGATACCCTGTTCCGGGCAGTACATCTTTCCTGGCTGCTGGTATGGTACATATGCCATAGCTACAACGGTATCATCCGGTAATGGCGAACGTATGCCGTATTGCTCTGCAGCTATACTCATAAGATCTCTGTTTTTATCCATGGTATTAACTCCTTTTTTTGAATGTTGTCGGAGCATTAACAGTATATGCAGGATATTTATTTTCTGTTATTGAAAGAAATATTGTTAAAGGTATCGAATTTGTAATAAAAATCAAAAATAAATTAAAAAAATTTCAAAAAGCTCTTGATAAATTACGGCAGATGTGTTATCATGTAACTAATTTGTTACTACTTGTAACAAATTAGGCTGTTTGTGTATTGTTGCGAATATGCATTCATGCATAATAAACAAAAATCGAATACCCCAACTGAGGAATAGGCAATTTTGGGAACAAAATACTTGACTGGAGGTTTTGACAATGTCTAAAAAACTACGCAAGTGCCTTTCCTTGGTGCTTGCGATAATGCTTTTAGCATCATTATCTGTATTTGGTACTCTCAATGCGAGTGCCGATTATAAAACGGGCGATGGGCTTGCCGCATACGCTATGACGGCGTATAACGAGGGCTGGAGTTATGTCTGGGGAGGAGCGTCATACGGCGCAGTTGACTGCTCAGGATTAATATACAGCTATGTAGGCGGCGGTGCGAGAGTTACGGAGGATATGCTTTATTCTTCTCCCGAATCGGGTTACGTTTCTGACGGAGTGCCCGATATTCCGGGACTGGGTTTATGGCAGCCCGGTCATGTCGGTGTATACATCGGCAACGGTATGGCTGTTGATGCAAGAGATGAAATTTCTAACGTATGCTATTCGGCAGTGTCATCGAAAAGTTGGGTTATGTGGTTTAAGGTTGCAGGAATTACTTACGGCGGAGAAACAAGTGTAACAAATAATAATCAAAAAGCGGAGAAAACAGACTCCGAAGCAAGAAATAATGATAAATCTGTTGACAACAAAGTATTTGCCGTACTGTCGTTAGGTTCACAGAATGAAGAAGTAAACGCACTTCAGGAAAGACTTAAAGAGTTAGGCTATTTTACAGACGATACAACAGATTATTTTGGTACGATAACTCAGTCGGCATTGACAGAGTTTCAGATTTCTGCAGGACTAACTGCTGACGGTATCTTTACAGAGGAGGTAAAAACTGCTCTGTTTGCAGATAACGCACCGGCAAAAGTAATATCTTCCAATGTCAATCCCGAAGAAACAACAGAGTCTGAAAACGAAGACACCGATGAGGAGATTGAATCCGAAACAGACGAAATCACAGACGCAGACAGCGAAAGTGATACAGAGTTTGAGACGGAAACAGAGTCCGATATTTCGGATACCGAAACTGAGACCGAAACCGAAGTAAGTGATACTGATACATCTTCGTCAGTAGTAATCTACCGTATAGGAGATGAAGATGAGGAGATAACAAATATTCAGTATATTCTTATCTTGCTAGGATATTATGATTTCGACCTTACAAGCATATATGACGATAATACAGCATATGCAGTAGCACAGTATCAGCTTGACAATAATCTTGATGCAACAGGCTTTGTTGATGCAAAGACATTTAATTCACTTTACGGTACATTCAGCGGAAAAACCGGCACAAGCGATACAGATACTCAGACAGATGTTACGACCAATAATAATGCGGATGAAGTACAGTCAACACATACAGACGAAGGTTATCTTGACAAGAATAGCGATACTGAGAACGGCGTTTCTGACGAACCCTCTCAGGAAACAGTTGAGAATACTCAGAATGTGTTAAGTCATAATTCAAACGCAAGTGCAAAACAGGAAATTGTATCGGCATATTCATCACAAGAGGAAAATGATGCAGAAAAAACGCTGTCTTCTCAGCTTTCGTATGCAGCTAACTCCGAAAGTGATACTGAAAGTGATACGGAAAGTAATCAGGATACAGCAGAAGAAAGTGAAACCGATACAGACAGTGTTGAAAGTACCGCTTCGACTGTACAATCTGATACAGATGAGATTGTTGTTAATAATACACCATGCGCCAGAATAGCAGATGCTAAGAATGATAATGCTGGTGTTAAGTCAGTAGACAATACTTATAAGTGTCATGTTACTGAAGTTGACATACCTCAGACGGGTGTTATCACAATATATCCTAAGGCGATAGCGACAGTCGGAATTATTGTTTCGTTATTGATTATTTTCTTTGTGTCAAATGTTCACTATTGGAATGTTTCAATGGAGAAAAGAAAGCAAAGAGCAAGGAAGGCTGTGTCAGTATCAGCTTACAGACGCAGTTCAAGGTAAATATAGGTTGTTCGGTAAAATGCTTAATCGCATTTGCTTAATAACACAAATAAGCTTTACTGTCTGTTTGTAACAAGACAGACAGCAAAGCTAAAAATGTTTTGTTCCTTTTTGCCGTGCCCACGATGAATGTCGTGGGCATTTCCTTTTGAAGAAAAACACTGCGATAAAAAATACCGCAGTGCTTTTATTTTGGCTGATAATAGTTAAGTTTTCCGATTTTATATAACCCTACGATAATACCAATTACAGCAAGCATACCTACTGCACCTGCAATAACAAGCTCTGATTTGCTCTCCTGTTTGTATAATCGTACGGTTTGGTTTACAGAAGAAGAAACATCGGTACCATACTGTGTTTCGCTAATGTAAGATGAGTTTTCCTCATGTTTATCAATTGCTGAGGAAAACTCAGACGAAGTTTTACTTTTCGTGGTTTTTGATGAGGCTTCATTTGTTTTTGAAGAAGAAGCTTTGGTTTTTACAGATGTGTTTGTGCTTGTTCGACGAGAAGTTTCTGTTTTTGTAACCGAACTGTCGCTTTTACGGGTAACGTTTATACTAAGAGAGGGAGTTATCGCTGTGTCGATGTTTTCTAGGTCGCTGCTTACTGCCTGAGTGCAATAAAACTGAAAGATTTTCTCACCGGAGGGTACACCGGTTTTTGAAGTGAATGTAAAGTACATTGTTTCTCCGCTATATGCAGGTTTGTTGAAAAGACAAATCAAAGACAATTTGCCGTCGCTATCGGTATAGTCTGAGATACAGTCGTTAGAGGTGAATTGTCTGAACGAAAAATACTCATTATCGTATTGAACGTCGAACCATATTCCGCTTAACGGTTTATCTCCGTTGTATGTAACAGAAATATCAAAAGACCGTCCTGAATTAACATCTTCGGGCATCTGTGCAGAAAATGTATAATCATATGAGTATGCAGGAAGCGGAAGCAAAACAATAATAATTGAAATCAAAAATAATACAACAGTTCGTTTCAATTACAGCCCCCCGATACAATAATTTGTATAATTATATCATTATTTGCAGAAATATGCAATAATTACACAAAAATGGACTACAATATTCGATAGAATAAGCTTAAAAAAGATATAATTCTATAATATAATTATC
>ONAH01000196.1 GCA_900315715.1 uncultured Eubacteriales bacterium | reverse complement strand
TTCCTTCTTGGTTCGTTCAATTTCAATTTTCTGAGTCAAATCTTTGTAAGCTGCTATAAACAGTTCAATATACTCGTTGTTATCCATTTAGCTTTACCCAATTTTGTTAATACATTCGGTTATGATTTTGCAGAAGTCATCACTTGAAAGCTGGTTGTTGTTATGACGATAATATTCACTCATCAAATCGCGAATCATTGTCATTTTGTTAACTATAAGATCTGTATCAGCTTGCTTTTTTTTGCAATACACTTCGGCTTCTGCTAAAAGCTGGTTTCTTGTTTCCTGCATACATGCAAAAACTACATAATGTTCGCATTGGCGAATCTGTATCTGGCTGACAGAAAAAATCTGTCGGCTTGATTCTGTTTGCTTTGCGAACAAAAACAAGATATTCTTTGAGCACTCGGCTGTTTTGTCGGGTGTTTTTCTTTTTGCGGTCATGTTTTTTGTGATATATGCGGTGTTTCCTTTTATTCTTTTCGAGCAAAGCTACCACCCTATTTTATATACCACTTAAAAACAAAAAAGCCTACCCTTTAGAGTAGACTTTTTCGACAGACTGAAACGACAGCCGTATTCATTCGGCTGTCGTTTGTTTTAATCGTTATTATCCTTTTTTTGAAGTATATCTCCCTTTATCTTCTTGAAATTTTCCTTCATACGAACCTTTAGTTCTTCAAGTTTTGATTCAAATTCCTCATCGTTATCACCATTATCGGACAAATCTATATTCTCACCGTTTTTCCTGTATTCCTGCAATACTTCATTTATTTCTGAATACAGTTCTTCGTCCTCATTAATATCCGTTTCCAGCGGATACATATCAAGTCCGTTATATACAACCTTGCCCTTTGAGTCTTCCGCTGCCTTCTTAATCAGATCATATACCTTATATGATGAATCTCTGTTATTGAGTCTTTCACAGCTTTCTCTCATTGATAGAAGTCTGTCGGGATACTTGAGTAACTGATACAATGTATCGGCCACGGTATTTTTCCTTACGCTTATCGCAAGATTATTGTTACACAAATATTCTGTATTATCCGTTTCCTGTCCCGGTATTCCTCTGAAAAGCACCATAGGCAAACAACTCGCAAGCGCTTCCGTTACAGTTAATCCTCCGGGTTTCGTTATTATGAGATCTGACATTTGCATATACTTATGAACTTCATCGGTAAAATAAATGAGCTTTGTCTTTTTGGTTATACTCATCTTTTCTTCTTTTCGTGAAGGCTCTTTTTCGTAGTTAAAATTGATCTCACGTTTTCCAACTCTCATATTCTCATTACACGACAAAATCGAATTGAACTCGTCAAACAGCTTCATATTCTTGCCGGTTATTACTATTATCTGAAAATCAAGATCCAGTTCGTTTATGTTTTCATACATTTTCAGAATATCCGTAACTCCAAAGCTTCCTGCCATTACAAGTACCGTAGGTATATCCGGGTCAAAGCCCATTTGTGACAGGTGTTCTCTTTTGTGATCGTCTTTCTCAAAAAACACAGGATCTATCGGTATGCCAAACGGATGAATTATACTTCTGTCAACACCCACTTTTTCCAGCTCATCTACCATTTGTACGCTTGACACAACATACCCGGTAACTCCCGAATTTATGTATATTGTGTGCGGAGCAAAATCTGTTATTATCGAAATCACCGGTACGTTTATATAGCCTTTTGCTATCAGCTTGGAACACATTACCGAAAGAAACGCATGTGTCGTAACAACCACATCGGGTTTAAACTCGCAGAAAAGAGGTACTAGTTTTCTGGCAAAAATATTATTTGACTTCTGTATCAGCTTATTAAGACTATTAGTATTATTTGCCATATGGTATATTATCCCGTAAAGTTTTGAGAGTTTAGTTGCAGAAAACTTATACCCATCCACAACGACTTTATTGAAATATCTGTTTACATATTCAAGTCCATCCACTATCCGTACTTCGCCCTCAGGATCACATTCTTTGAGCACCTTATCCAAAGCCTGGGCACATCTCATATGCCCTCCTCCTGTTTTTGCAGATAGAATTAATACCTTCATTATACACTCTCCCAAGTATTGGTAAATATATTGTTTTTATTATACAACATTCGGAAATAAAATTTGCAAACTATTTATTAAAAATTTAGCCTCTTCATCAAAAGGATGCAGAGGCTTAATAATTAGTCTAAAATAAAATCTATCTTGTTATATCTTGCACAGCTTAACATAATGCTGATAATTGACATCACAACGCCTGCTATGATACCGATAAAGAACATACTGCTTCCACCCGATACTATCGAATAAACACTGATATACTTATACGGAGAGAGGAACGTCAAAGCATTGAGTGCCGGTGACATTGAACCAACCAATCCGAAAAGTACAGTTATTGTTACTATAACGGCAGAAATAGACGCTGCCTGTGAACTTGTGTTCATAAAAGTTGCAAGCAGGAATGATATAGAAAGGTAAATAATTTCTATCAGCATAAACGCAAGCACCGCAAATGCAATCTTTCCTACGAAATTCATCTTATGGTTTGAGTACAACACGCCAAGAGATACGACAAACACTGCAATATTATAAAACAGCAGTATCACAACCTGAGCTACATAGCTTGTAAGAACCGTACAAATTCTTGTTACAGGCATTGAGTAAACAAATGTTATATCGTTATCTCCCCTGCTGCCGGTGTTTGCAGACGCACCCAGAAAACTTGCATACACGCACCCCACTATAAGCATAAGCTGCATACAAACTCCTAAGTTTACTCCGAAGTCTTTAAAATCCGGAAGTTGTCCGGGCTGGTCACCGCCCGATACCGATGTCGGCACAGAGGAAAGCATATCGCTTACAAACTCCGGAAGTCCTGCATTAAGCAGATTAGTAAACATTACTACTATAAGTATAAACAAACACACAGATATTATTGTCCACACTACGAAATTCTTTGTTCTTGCTTTAAGATCATACCCTAAAAGAGGCATTGACAGATACTCACTCATGAGATTCACCTCCGTTTTCTTGTTCAAGCTTTTTCTCGTAATACCTTACAAGAGCGTCACCTAGCGACGGCAACGTTATCTGAAGATCGTCAAGATTATAATGAGTAAGCGCCTCAACAAGATCGTTAATATCCTTTTTGTAAAGGAAAGATATATATCCGTTCTCCTCTGTAATTTCAGTTATGTTAAACAGCGTATAAAGTGCAGAAATATCATCGTTTGTTTTTACGCTAACTCTTCTCGTATCACTCTTCATCAGAACTTTTTTCTCCGATATCTCAAGAAGAGAACCTTTTCTCATAATTGCTATTCTTGAACATATCTGCTGAAGAAGATCAATATTCCTGTCGCTTATAACAATAGTAACGCCCTCTTTGTTAAGATCAAGCAGATAATGAGCAAGCTTGTTTTTTGTATCGCTGTCCAACGCTACAAAAGCATTATCCATTATAACAAGATCAGGGTTACCCATAAGTGCGATTACAATAGCTATCTTCTTTCGGCATGACATCGGCAAACTGCTTATTCTCTTATTTTTGTCAACATTAAAGTGCTTGCACAATGACATTACCGCTTCATGATCTTTAACGCCCTTTAACTTTTCGGCGGTACGAATAACGTCTATTGCTTTCATTGTTTCACAGTATATCGGATTTGCAGGCATAAAACCTATTCTGCGTTTTCTTGCAGGATCCTGCATATATGACTTCTGTCCCATTACGGTAACCGTACCGTTTGTCGGTCGGATAAAGTCCATTATTAAATTTATTATTGTGCTTTTTCCGCTCTTCTTAGGTCCTGCTATTCCAAAGAAATCACCTTTATTCACAGCAAAGGTGGTATCTCCCAAAGCAGGCTTTTTCGTATAGTATTTTGAAACCTTATCAAGGGTTATTACAGCCACACAAAACTCCCCTTTTGTAAAAATCGTAATCTTTCTTTTCTTCTCATGCGCCGATTTGCATAAGTGCCTATTTATATTTTATCATATTTTTCCATTTATTCAATACATAATGAAAAAAACTTTTTTATTTTTATCTTGAACAATTTATGAACCGAATTTTAGTTTTCATCTTTAATGAAAAAATTGCAAAAATAAACTCTTCAAGAATGCAGATAATATATTTGAAAAGACGAAATTTTGAAATTTACAATTTTGTAATAACAATCGGCTTTACAAATCTGAAATTATCTTGTATCATGTTTATGTATCGGAATATTGTTATTGTATTCCTGTGGGTTATTTACTTTTATTATTATAACCGAATATCGTACAATAATAACGGTGATTTGTGCAAAGGCGTTCTCATCTACCCTTTCACCTCACACTGACAGATTATGGCAGGGAGGTTATAATAATCCATTTTACTGATAAAGAAGGAAAAGAAATGAACAATGATAATTTGAAAACAGCTGTTTCAACCACAGCGGAAGAGAGCGATGAAGCAACAGAAAAGAAATCATTTTCTCCTGTATTGTCTGTCAAAAATGCAGCTGCTGTATTCTCGGAAAAGCTTTTCAGAAAATCAGAAGCTCAGTCACAAGACGGCACAGCCAGAAAAATTCCCGTAATTATTCCTGTTGTTACTATTGCCGCTGTTCTTACAGCAGGTATTGTAGTATCAAGCATAACAATGGGAGCTTTTAAGTCGGAAAAGCACGACGCTTTTATCGCAACAGAACAAAGCAACGTCAATTTGAAAAGCCCTTCAGGTATGTTTTTGGAGGGTATCTCCGTACAAGGTATTGATCTTGGCGGAAAAAGCATGAAGCAGGCTCAGGATATACTCTGCATCGAAGAGTCCGAAATGATTCCCGATATCAACTATACGCTTAATTGTCACGATAAGATTGTGTATGTAACAGAAGATGATCTTGATTTTGAGTTTGACACTGTAAAAATACTAAACGAAGCTTACGAATACAGTGAGTATATGAGAGATATTCTTGCAAAAGAAGAAAGAGCCTCTCTTAAATCAGATGAGAAAAAAGATTACTCTATTTCAATGACATTCAACGAAAACTCAATCGGTGAAGTAAGCAAGGCTGTTGCAGAAAAGGTAAATGTTAAGGTACAAGACGCACACGTTACAGAGATAAACACAGAAGCTGTAAAAACTGACGAAATGTTCTCATTTGCAGACGGCGTAGTCGGTTACGATATAGACGTTGATGATCTTACCACACAGATTGCAACTCTTATCAAGAACGAAAACTATACTGCCGAAATAATCGGAGAAATGAAAGAGGTTCAGCCTGAAATCACACTTGAAAATCTGAAACAAAATCTTGTATTGATTTCTCAGTATGAAACATGGTCCGGAAACACATGGGCAGGAAACATGAACATGATGACCGCCATGCAGTCGATGAACGGCTCAATAATCAAGGACGGAGAGATTTTTTCATTCAATGAGCATACAGGTAACAGTAACCTTGCAGAAAACGGATACTATTCGGCAGGCGTTATTGTAAACGGTAGATCGGCAGACGGAATTGGCGGAGGTATCTGTCAGGCAGCAACAACAATTTACAACGCTGCAATAAGAGCAGATATGACAGTCGTTGCAAGAGAGCCTCACACATGGCCGTCTGTATATGTACCTGTTGGCATTGACTCAGCTATTGACTACGGTAATATCGATATGTCCTTTAAAAACGAAACCGGACACGATGTTTATTTAATTTGCTATATGGACGGTTCACAGCTTAACGCATTCATCTATGGCTACAAGCCGACAGAGTATGACGAAATTGTAGTTTCATCATGGTTTACAGGATCATCAGGTGTAGGATTTGGCGCTGCAGCTTGCCGTAACTACTACAAAGACGGTGAACTGAAAAAAACCGAAGATCTTCCGTCATCGTTTTACAGCAACGGCGGCGGCACAAGCTATTCCTACGATGAACCACTCTCCGGATATGTTTACAAGAGAGTATTTACAAACCAACAAGCTGCCGACGGCAAAACACAATATGAAATCACTGTAAAAAACGATGATGATAACGAGGACGACAGTGAGGAAACAAACGACAACGCTGAGTAATAATCAGCAAATCAAACTCCCGAGGAAAAATCTTCGGGAGTTTCTTTGATAGTATAGATTTATTTATACATTTCTGATAAAATATTGGTATAAAACAAAAAAGGAGAATCAAAAATGCAAATAAAGGGTGTAATTTTTGACTTAGACGGACTGCTTCTTGATACAGAAAAGCTTTATCAAAGATTTTGGATTGAAGCAGCGGCAGAGTGTGGATATAAAATGACAAAAGCTCAAGCTTTACAGCTTCGCAGCCTTGACAAGAATCTTGCAAAAGAACTTTTGTCGGAATGGTTCGGAAAAGATTTCAGTTATCAAAAAACAAAAGATATAAGAATAAAACTTATGAACGAATACATAGAACAAAACGGCGTTGAAGCAAAAAAAGGTGCAGCAGAGCTTGCACAATATCTGAGAGAAAAAGGATATCAGACAGCTATTGCAACCGCAACAAATTACGAAAGAGCAAATTATCATCTTAAACTTGCGGGAATAAGGGAATATTTTGATAATGTTATTTGTGCGTCAAGCTTAGAACACGGAAAACCGTTCCCGGACGTATATTTATACGCATGCAGGCAGCTGCACCTTGAACCGTGTGAATGTCTTGCATTGGAGGATTCCCCAAACGGTATAAAATCGGCTTACAGTGCAGGGTGTGTGACTGTATG
>ONAH01000168.1 GCA_900315715.1 uncultured Eubacteriales bacterium | reverse complement strand
TAAGAAGCTTCACAGAAAAAAGGAGCATGGTTTCAGAAAGAGAATGTCCGATCGTAACGGACGCAAGGTATTGGCACGCCGCAGAGCAAAGGGCAGAAAGAGACTTTCTTACTAATTTGCTTTGCACATTAGGCTTATGCGGACATTAGGGTATATCTTCGGTGAGTTTTGCGAAGATATACCTATTTGTTGCCGTCCTTATTTATTTGATTAAAAACAGGGTTTTGTATGGCAGGATTATTGACTATAAAAGAAAATAATACTTTTAGAAGATTATACCGCTCCAAAAAATGCTATGTTTATCCGCAAATCGTTGTCTATGTTTCACGCAATAGGCTTGGTGTGTTCAGGTACGGTATCACTACCGGTAAAAAAATCGGTAATGCCGTTACACGCAGCAGGTGCAGACGTGTTATTCGTGCAGCTTTGCATTCTTACAGGGATAAACTTGATTGCGTAAAAGGCGGTTATGATGTTGTGTTTGTTGCAAGGGCACGTACTGCAAATTGTAAATCTACTGATCTTGTGCAGCCGATAGGGGAAAGCCTTAGAAAAAGCGGAGTGATATGAATGAAAAAGCTTTTCGTTAAGCTTATCAGGTTTTATCAGAAGCATATTTCGTCAAAAACACCTGCGTGTTGTAGGTTTTATCCGACTTGTTCGCAGTATGGTATTGAGGCAATAGAGAGATTTGGCGCTTTTAAGGGAAGTATTATGACTGTATGGCGTATTCTGAGATGTAATCCGTTTGTCAAAGGTGGGTATGACCCCGTACCTCAAAAAAAGCATAAGATTATAAAGTATAAGAAACAGAATTGAGAATAATTTGCAGAACTGTTATTCTAACAGTTGAAAGGATTTTTTAATGAACCAATTATTTAATTTGATAGGTTATCTTTTCGGATATTTGCTTTGGGGAGCATTTTATCTTGTAGGGAATTTTGCTGTCGCTATCTTTCTTTTTACTGTAATTCTTCGAATAGTGCAGTTCCCGATGCAGATAAAAAGCCAGAAAAATATGGCTGGCAATATGCGCCTGCAGAAAAAACAGCAGGAAATACAAGAAAAATACGGTCGTGACAAGGCTAAGGTAAACGAAGAAGTATCTAAGCTTTATGAGAAGGAAAATATTAACCCGATGGGCGGCTGCCTTACAACGGTTATTCCTATGTTTTTGCTTATGGGAGTATATTGGACTGTAAGAAATCCGCTTACTAATACGCTTCATATCAATTCGCAGAGCGTACAAGAGGCACTTACATACCTGAAGGGACTTCCGGTAGTTGGTGCGAATATCAATGACTATTACGGAGAAATTAATCTTATCGGTTATTTCTCTGATATTAAAGATCAGCTTACTTGCTTTAGTCCGATGGACGTAAGCAAAATTGAAACTTTCGCTAAGGGATTTACTTTGTTTGGAATGAATTTGCTTGATGCACCAAACCATCATGGTTTTGCGTCAATCTACATTCTCATTCCGGTATTGTGTTTCTTATCGTCTTTCGGCACAAGCTTTGTAACAATGAAAATGAACGGTACAAGCTTTAAAGGCCAGCAGGGCTGCATGAATTCAATGTTCCTGTTGATGCCTGTTATGTCGGCTTGGATTGCATATTCCGTACCGTCAGCTATGGGACTTTACTGGATCTATTCCAGCATAATCGGTTTTGTATCAACGATAATCTTACATAAATTCTATAATGCAGAGTCTATGACGGCTCTTGATGAGGCTAGAAGAATTGCACTGCTTGAGGACGAAGAAGCTAACGTCAGACAAGTTGTAAGAACGTATAATACGGGTAGCAGCAGTGCTAAAAGTAAGAAGAAGAAGAAAAAGTAACAGATATTTTTTGGAGGTGTGACTGTGATTAAAGAGGCATTTGGTATAGGTGACTCTATTGAGCGTGCACTGGCTGTCGCTTGCAGCGAGCTTGGTGTCGAAGCAGATCAAGTCGAGTATGAGGTAATTCAGGCTCCCGAAAAGAAAAAGTTTGGTTTTTTTGGAGGAGCAGACGCAAAGGTAAGAGCTTATATTAACATTACTCCGTCCCAACGTGCGGCTGAGTATCTGAAGAATGTTCTTACTCTTATGGGACTTGAAAACATTGATCTTGAAGTTAAAGAAGAAGATAATACAGCAGAGATCGAACTTAAAGGTGAGGACGTAGGATATGTTATCGGCAGAAGAGGAGAAACTCTTGACGCTTTACAGTATCTTTCGGGCTTGGTTGCAAATCATGGTGAAGAGGATTATTTCAGAGTTACGATTAATACCGGTAATTACAGAGAAAAAAGAGAGGTTACTCTTGAAAACCTCGGAAGAAAACTTGCTTATAAAGTCGTAAAGACCGGCAAAAATATTAACCTTGAGCCTATGAATCCTTATGAGAGAAGAATAATTCATACGGCTGTACAAAAGGTAAACGGCGCTATTTCGTTCTCGGAGGGTGAGATCTTAAACCGTCATGTTGTTATTGCTCCCGATCCGAAAAACCCCGTAAAGCCTAAGAGAAATTATAACAACAAGGGCAGAAAAAACGGTAACTCAAACGGCAAGGGTTCATTTAACAGAAACTCAAACGGCGGATATCAGAGAACTCCTTATAAGCAGAATTTTGAGAGAAAGCCGTATCAGAATAAGTACAATAAACCTGCTGATGATGAGTTTATCGGTTCGTTATCAACTTTCAGTCAGAGAAGTCCTATCGAAAAATCAGGTCTTCCGCTGTTCACTAAAATAGAAAAAAAAGGCGAAGAATAATGCCTTTTAGAGGTTGCGAAGGCGTTTGCTTTCGCAGCTTTTTTTGTTCTTGTTTTGCGTTAAGATTGGTCTTTCAAAAAAACTTTGTTTCGCTTTGTTCTTTTATGCTTGTTTTATGCTTAAGCGAAAACTTTATTATTAGGAGAATTTTTATGGAAAAAACTATTGCTGCCGTTTCTACTCCACCGGGTACGGGCGGTATAAGTGTTATAAGAATATCGGGTGATGACGCCGTACAAATTGCAGATAAAGTCTTTGTATCTGTAAGCGGAAAAAAGCTTGCACAACTCAAGGGGTATTCTGCCGCATACGGAAAGGTTTACGATAATGGCGAACTTCTTGACGAGGCGGTTGCTACCGTCTTTCTTGCGCCTCACAGCTATACGGGTGAAAATGTTGTTGAACTCTCCTGTCACGGCGGTATGTATATTACATCTCAGGTGTTGAGGGCTGTTCTTGACAAGGGCGCCGTAATCGCCGAAGCGGGTGAGTTCACTAAGCGTGCTTTCTTAAACGGTAAAATTGACCTTACCGAG
This sequence comes from uncultured Eubacteriales bacterium, assembly GCA_900315715.1. Classification (GTDB taxonomy): domain Bacteria; phylum Bacillota; class Clostridia; order Oscillospirales; family Acutalibacteraceae; genus RUG592. The sequence goes on along the minus strand of ONAH01000168.1, from coordinate 3,706 downwards.
TCCGAAGCCGTTATGGATATCATCTCCGCTAAAGGCAGGGCTGCGGCACGTTCCGCAATTGGCATTAAAGAGGGTAGGCTTCGCAGAGAAATCGACGATGTAAAAATTTCTCTTGTCGATAGTGCTGCACATCTCTCTGCATGGGCGGATTATCCGGAGGAGGATATTCCGGAGGTGTCGGAGGAAACTTTGGGCGAAAATATTAACAACGCCTTAAATAAGCTTAACTCTCTGATAAGAGGGTATGACATCGGCAAGTCTGTTAAAGAGGGTATTGATACCTTGATTATCGGCAAACCGAATGTCGGAAAATCTACTCTGATGAATTTTCTCTCCGGCAGCGAAAAGAGTATCGTCACAGATATTCCCGGTACCACAAGAGATATTATCGAAGAAACAGTTGTTCTGGGAAATGTCGTTCTTCTGTTGTCGGATACTGCCGGCTTGCGCGATACCGATAACCCTATTGAGAAAATCGGCGTTGAACGTGCTAAGAAAAGAGTTCAGTCGTGCGGACTGGTACTTGCGGTGTTTGACGCTTCAAGAAATCTTGATGACGATGATTACTCCATGCTTGAACTGCTTGGCGATGTTCCGTCGGTTGCTGTTATTAATAAGAGTGATTTGAGTTCGGTTATTGATGTGGATTATATTAAAACCAAAGTTAACGAAGTTGTGTTTATTTCTGCCGTTAAAGGCGACGGCATTGATAACCTGATTAGTGCTGTTGAAAAGATTACTGGCGCCGCAGAGTTTGATGAGAACACCGCTGTCCTTTCAACCGAAAGACAACGTGAATGTACAATTCGTGCTAAACAAGCTCTTGAGGAAGCACTGTCTGCCTTGAACGGCGGATTTACTTTAGACGCCGTTACGGTATCGCTTGAGGACGCTATACAGGCACTTCTGGAACTTACCGGAGAAAGAGTGGGCGAAGTTGTTGTACACGGAGTATTCTCAAAATTCTGTGTCGGAAAGTAGTTAGGGGGATATATTTTGAGTTATTTTGCAGGAAAATATGATGTTGCCGTTATCGGTGCAGGTCACGCAGGAATAGAGGCGGCTCTTGCATCTGCAAGGCTTGGCTGTAAAACAGTGGTGTTTACAATCAACATGGACGCTGTCGGAAACTGCCCGTGTAACCCGTCTATCGGTGGTACGGCAAAGGGACATCTTGTTAGAGAGATTGACGCTTTAGGCGGAGAAATGGGTAAAACCGCAGATGAATGTCTGCTGCAAATGCGTATGCTTAACAGAGGCAAAGGCCCTGCCGTTCATTCTTTGCGTGCGCAGATTGACAGAAGAAGATACAGCGAAACAATGAAGCATAAACTGGAACTTCAAGAAAATCTGGAACTTCATCAGGCGGAAATTACCGATTTGGAGGAACTTGACGACTGTTGGAAGGTAGTTACAAGAATGGGCGCAGAGTATGAGGTGAAAGCCGTTATCATCGCTACCGGTACATACCTGGGAGGTAGAATTTACATTGGTGAGGTGAATTTTGAGAGCGGGCCGGACGGTATTTTTCCGGCAACATTTTTGGGTGCGTCTTTGAAAAAACTTGGTTTGTCACTTCGCAGATTTAAGACAGGTACTCCTGCAAGAGTGCTAAAGTCAAGTATAGATTTTACTGATTTGGAGAAGCAGAACGGAGATGAGCCCATAATACCGTTCTCATACGAAACTGAGGAACAGCTCCAAAACAAAGTTGTTTGCCACATCAGCTGGACAAACGAAAATACTAAAAAAATTATACTTGATAATATCCACCGCTCTCCGTTGTACAGCGGAATGATACACGGGGTAGGGCCAAGATACTGCCCAAGTCTGGAGGATAAAATTGTACGTTTCAGCGATAAGGAGCGTCACCAGCTTTTCATTGAACCGTGCGGAGAGAATACGGAAGAAATGTATCTTCAGGGAATGTCATCATCTTTGCCCGAAGAAGTACAGCTAAAGTTTTATCACTCTATAAAGGGACTTGAAAATGCGATTGTAATGCGTCCTGCTTATGCGATAGAGTATGATTGTGTTGATCCTCTGCAAATGGATAACACGCTGGAATTTATAGAACACCCCGGACTTTACGGTGCAGGGCAATTTAACGGTTCATCGGGTTATGAAGAAGCCGCAGCACAGGGTATTGTTGCAGGAATAAATGCCGCACTGAAAATTCAAGGCAAAGAGCCTATGATACTTGACAGGGCAGGATCGTATATTGGAACTCTTGTTGACGACCTTGTGACAAAGGGAGCAAACGATCCGTACAGAATGATGACATCAAGAAGCGAGTACAGATTGATCTTAAGACAGGATAACGCAGACGAACGCATGACGCCTATCGGTAGAAGAGTAGGTCTGATAAGCGACGAACGATACAGCAAATTTCTTAAAAAACAGGAGCTTAAAGCAAATGAGCTTGAACGTATAAAGAAAACTGTAATACCGCCGACAGATGAGTTAAACAGTTTACTTGTTTCACGTGAAACATCTCCGATAAACACAGGAGTAAAGCTTGTTGACCTGATAAAGCGTCCGCAGCTGTCGTATGAGATATTGAGTTCGATTGACAAGGACAGACCGCAGCTTGACGCTAATATTTTTGAGCAGATTGAGGTTGAAGTAAAGTACGAGGGATATATCAAAAAGCAGCTTGCACAGGTTGAGCAGATGAGAAGAATGGAGAGCAAATCTCTGCCTACCGACCTTGACTACAAGACCATTTCCGGTTTAAGGCTTGAAGCACAGGAAAAGCTTAACAAGGTACACCCAAGTAACTTAGGGCAGGCAGCAAGAATATCAGGTGTAAGTCCGGCGGATATTAGCGTGCTTGTAATATGGATGTCTAAATGAGGTGCGTATGGAGAGATTAAGAGAATTATGCAAGGATATTGATGTACAGCTTGATGATATCGCTCTTGAAAGGTTTGAAAAATATATGAACCTTGTTATCGAGTGGAATGAGAAAATTAACCTCACCGCTATTACCGACAGACAGGAGTTTATTGTGAAGCATTTTTATGACAGTATTTCGCTGCTGTCGTGTGCGGATATTAAGAAAGGTGCTAAGGTGATAGACGTAGGTACGGGAGCAGGTTTTCCGGGAATACCGCTTAAAATTGTACGCCCCGATATTCAGCTTACCTTGCTTGACAGCCTTAATAAAAGAATTGTATTTATAAGTGATGTGGTAATGCCGGGCATTGGACTTAACGCTGAGGCGGTACACGGCAGGGCAGAGGATTTCTCAAAGCAGGCTAAGTACCGTGAAAAATATGATTTTGCGGTCAGTCGTGCGGTTGCAAATTTATCTGCATTGTCGGAGTATTGTATTCCGTTTGTAAAGAAGGGCGGAGAGTTTATCTCAATGAAAGGCCCCGATGTTTATGAAGAACTTTCTTCCGCTCAGAACGCTGTGCAAGTATTAGGCGGAGAGGTTTCTGAGGTGAAAAATCTCACCCTGCCAGACAACGGCGGTCGCAGTATTGTTATTATAAAAAAGGTGAAAAATACCCCGGAAAAGTATCCAAGAAGGGGAGTAAAAATTAATAAGAACCCATTATAATCTTATCGGTGATATGTAAAGAGATTTATGTATCACCTTTTTTTAGTGTGGTTCATATTAAAGTTGTAACCTTAGAACTATGTTTTATATGTTTGTATTCTTAAAAAAACAACGGAGTTATTATATTTGGTGTTCTTT
>ONAH01000086.1 GCA_900315715.1 uncultured Eubacteriales bacterium | reverse complement strand
CCAGTAGTGAATTTGTCCGCAAGGTGTATCGTAGAGGTGTTCTGTCATATTTGTTTCACCACCATAATGTTTATTTGTTTTGGCTTTATATGTGAGATTTCTTAATAGTATTGTAATTGCTTATATTATACTACACTTTTCTGCTTTGTGTAAAGTGGTTTGGGTAGAGAACGTAAGGGACGTTTCTGTCAAATTTTATTATATACAGTCCGAATATCGTAAATTTTGTATTGAAAATATTTAATTATAATAGTATAATAATATGGAGTGATTTACCAAAATATTTTTTGATATCGGGAGGTCTTATATGCAAAATATCACACTTGATTATATCCTTAATCATAAATTCGAAAAAACCGGATTAGAATCCGATTACTCCGACAAATTTAGTAGAAGCGGCAGATTTGCACCAAGTATGCTGTCAAGTCTGCCCGATTCAGATGAAGATAAGATGGCCGAACTAAAAACCAAGCTTGAAAGAATAGATTACGATAAAGCTTTTACAAATGCTAAATTTGAGGCAAAAACAAATATTAAAAAGAATTCGTTTCGAAAAGCCCTTAACGGAGGCCCAAAACGAAAAATACAAAGAGTAACTGTCGCAAAGTTTGTTATCGGCTTTGAGCTTAGTCTGAACGAAGCAAACGAACTGTTTACGCTTGAAAGCCACCCTCTTTCGCCTAATGAGGTTTTGCTTGACGCTGTTGTTGTTCACTGCATTAATAATCATCACGATATCGCAGAGTTTTTTGCAACCTGCGAACAAGTTGGCCTAAACGTAAAAGCTTGCGAATAATTATCCTCAAATTGAGGACAAGCTGTCACACCTTTCGGTAAATGCTTGTGATATAATGTAGTCAACAAATTAAAAGGAGCTGAGCTTATGGCAAAGAAGTATTTTTCATGGGAGAATTTCTCATATAATTTTATCAAGGGCGTAGTTTACGGTAAGCAAACCCCACGCAAAATCCAGCCTATCTCTGTATATAATGAGAGCGAATTCGATCACCTGATTCCCTACATTAACAGAATATGTCCTTATCCCGATGAGGCTTTCGTACGCAGATACAGAGATACCATTGAGGACTACTTTCTCAACGGTACTAATTACCTTATTGAGGTAACAAAAAAACTCTCAAAGCTGAACTACGGTGGAATTTCAATCGGTAGCAACGAAGATATGCTGTTTGCACTTCGCAGCAAGCGTATGACTCAGACTTTGTGCGATGCATACCTGTTTGTTCTTCGTATGGCGGGGAAGAACGTCGTTGATGACGACGAAAGTCTTTTTACATTCCCAAAAACTGTCGATCTCACATCTGCCGATTCCGACGATATCCCGCTGTTCCCGTATCAGACGCAGGCGGTTTCTGCAATGGAGGATTATTATTTAGATAATAACCAGCGTTCCGCTATCCTCTGCATGCCTACCGGTAGCGGCAAAACAAGAACAAGCGTTTATTTTCTCCTCAAGGATTTGGTGAGCCGTGGATATCAGATAATCTGGCTTTGTCACCGTTCAATGCTGCTTGAACAGGCTGCAGAACAGTTTTACAGATTTTCTCCTATCATCAACAGGTACAACCCCAAAAAAGAACAATTCAAAATGGTGTGTATTTCCGGCAAGCACTCTACCGTAAGAGCCTTGCAGAAAGACGATGATCTGATTGTTTCGACTGTACAAAGCCTGTGCAACAATACCGATTATCTCCCCAATATACTCTCCGATAAAGTAATGATCGTTGTTGACGAAGCACACCACACTTTAGCACCCTCTTACCGCAGAATTATTAAGGCGGTACGCTCAAAGTGCAGTGACGCAAAGTTGCTTGGCCTTACTGCAACGCCTGTCAGACTTACAGACAGAACTACGGGTATGCTTATGAAGCTGTTTGACAACAAGGTTGTTTATTCTGTTTCAATGAGTGACCTGATCGCAAACGGCACTCTTGCAAAGCCAAACTACATTCCAAAACAAACTAACATCGACATCGAAGCTATAATCAATGTTGATGAACGTAAATACATACAAAAGTGGGGCGAACTGCCCGAAACGCTTATCACTAAGGTTGCAAAAACAAATGAACGTAATGAGTTTATCGTTGACGAATATGTTCGCAACAAAGATAAGTACGGCAAAACAATTATCTTTGCACTCAACGCAATTCACTGCGATTCACTCAACGAACAATTCAAAAAACAAGGTATCCGCAGCGGATATGTTTATACGATGATCGGCAATGCCGAAAACCAGCGTACCATCGAACGCTTCCGTCATAACGAAAGAGACGACGGATTAGATGTTCTTATAAACATTAACATTCTCACAGAAGGCAGCGATATTCCCGATATACAGACTGTTTTCCTGACTCGCCCCACGTCAAGCGACGTGCTTTTAATGCAAATGGTTGGTCGTGGTATGAGAGGTATCGGCTGCGGCGGTACGGAAACTGTCAATATCGTTGATTTCTGCGATAAGTGGTCTAGCATTACCTGCTGGCTTAATCCAAAATTTATTGTCGGTGAAGAAGATCCCGATTATCAGCCGATCTACATTAACCGCAAAACAGAGTTGATACCTATTGACGCTATAAGAGATATCGTAAAGGGCATTACTTATAAAGGCGAATTCAAGGATTACCGTATGTCAACTTTGCCTGTTGGGTGGTACGACGTTATAGACGAAGACGGCAACGACTCAAAGGTTATCGTGTTCGAAAATCAGCTTGAAGGATATGAGAATTTCAAAAATGATACCGAAAAGTATATCGGCGATAACGATACTACTCCTGGTGACATTATTGGTGAGTATTTTAGAATGTTCGGTATGCTGCCCTCAGAAGATGAACTTGACAATATGCTGATGTTTATCAAAAAAGAAGGCGAATTTCCCGCTTTCAACACATTTGAGGACAGAGATAAAATTGAACCGCTTAGTATTGCAAAGATAATTAAGAACGACAACTTATCGTACATTGACATTGTATCTCTGATAGAAAACACTATTGAAATGCACAAAGATCTGATACTCAGCCTCTACGGCAGTAAGGAGTATTACAGGCAAAGAATTTCTGAATGTCTGATATATCCGAAGGGAATAGTTCCCGTACTCACACGTGTTGAGGAGGTTGAAAAAAGTTTTTACAAGCTTTCTCAGGAACCGTTGGATGTTTCGATTGACGATCTGCTTACAGAAGTCATTGAAGAACAGTCAGAGAATTTCCCGGAAGACTTTACAAGACCGGAGATATACTGGACACAACGCCCGGCAGCCTCATATTTTGGTTTGTATTATCATACCAACAATAGGATATTCATTAATGCGCTTCTCAACTCTATAAGCGTTCCGAAAGAGGTTGTAAAATTTGTGATATACCACGAATGCCTGCATCAGGAATTCACAGGTCACCCGAAAGAGTTCAGAGAAAAAGAACATCTGTATCCTAATTTCCAGGAACATCAGAATTTTCTGGACTACACACTTAAAGATTTTGAACTTGATTTTGAATTGTAAAAAGGAGTGTTACTATGGCACATTATATTTTCTGTGAAATAGCATGGATGAGATATTACAACGGAATAACCGACTTCGATATTCCAAGAAACGGCGGTAAGTTTATCAAAGAAAACGGTGAAGGCTGTGAGGTGTTTAATTTCTCACCATTTAATCATAAGTGCTACGGATACGTTATGCATTATGGAGAAGAAATGCATTTTGAGAGATTAGACAAAAAGCTCAAAAACTCACCTATACTTAATGATGTAACCGTGGTTTGGGTGGCTTCAAACGGCGACAGATCAAGAATAGTTGGGTGGTATGAAAATGCAGTAATGTATCGTTATTGGCAGTATGTTCCTGCGGGAGAAAAAGAACATGACTACAATTTTCTTGCTCACGAAAAAGACTGCTACCTGATAGATGAAGACCAGAGATCATTTATTATTCCAAGAGCTCCTAAAGCAGGAAAAGGCAGAGGTATGGGACAGTCACAAGTGTGGTATGCTGATTCGGACTATGCACAACATGAATTAATCCCAAAGGTACAGGCATATCTTGACTCTGTAAGAGACAAATGTAAACGGTTTTGGTTAACTAAAGAGGAGTTGTCAAAAAAAGCCAAAGACAGGGGAGAATCTACGGAAGAGTTAATAGAAAAGGCAAATAACAAAATTAATTTTATTAATAAAATACCTTACCTTAATCTTGCCGTTGAAAAAGACGACTGCTATCTGACACGCTATAAAAGAGGAAGGCTTTTTTACTCTTACGACTATTTAGACGAAGCAGAAGAAGATTTTAAAGTGGCTCTGCATTTTGAAGAAAATATAGATGCACTATATTTTCTTATGTGCATTCAAGGAGATTTGAATCATTTGTATATTGCAATAGAGCTTGGAGAAAAAATTCACCTGCGTAAAACAGAAGATATAGAATGGTATTCTACCGCTGATATTCTGACATCACTGTATATAGACGTGGGAGAAATCTCAAAAGCAAAAAAGCTTATGGCAGAGTGTGAAGCGGAAGAAAACTCAGAAGTTCACAGCGAATGGATAAAAAGAACGCGAAAGTATCTCAGAGAAAACCATAATATCCAATAAAATCATAGTATAAACGATTACATAAAACATGAATATATTTGCAACATTTGCGGATACGTTTATCCCGGAGTGAATATTCCGAAAAGTTACGTTTGCCCGATTTGCAGGAATACCGTTTTTTCGCTCAAATAAAAATTATGCTGTTATGAATACAACTCCTTGCTATACGTTCAGTACGGCAAGGAGTTGTTGTCGTTTTTTCACATATATCAGCCGTACATTGAATAATACTCACTTTCCGCCTGACTTGCTTTTCTTGCGCCGTTCATACAGCGCGGCGAAAGCAGAGAACAATTATGTCTGCATCCGCTGCAGCGTAGCTTTTGCAAATATTCTTCCAGCGTAGGTACTTCGGGTTCAGGTTCTATCTGCTCCTCATAGTATTCTTCTTGCCTGCTTGTTTCCGTCTGCTCCTCAAGATATTCTTCATTCACGTTTGTTTCTGTCTGCTCCTCATAGTACTCTTCTTCGCTGCTTGTTTCCGTCTGCTCCTCATCATTCTCTTCTTTAGTTTTCGTTGGTTCCTCTTGTGCGTTTTCTTCTTCTTCTTTATCTGAGACCGTATCGACTTTACTTATTGTTGACACGGATTTCGACACTGTGGAGGAGGTTTCTGATTTATCTTCACTTTTGTTCTTATTTTTATTCTCCTCCGATGACACTTCACTCTTTATATCTGATGAGTTTTTGTCCGTACTATTATCATGGTTTTCACCAAATGCTGACGTCGTTTCTTCATCTGATGACGATACTATTGATGTTGACGTTTGTACATACTCTGTAACGTCGCTTTTCGTTGGTATCCGGCTGCTTGCCGCACCGTATGTTACACACAACGCTAAATATACGATTATCAGCGATGTAATACTCTTCTTCCTCATAATACATTCACCTCTTTAAGCAGGCTGACCGCAAACAGTACAATCAGCATAATGTAACATGCAAGCCTGAACCATGTCAAATACTGTGGTATTTCTTTATACATCTTTCCGGCAAGCACACCAGAAATAAGCAGCATAAACAGTACAGGCGATACCGTACTTGCCGCCGCAAATACTGCTCCCAACAACGCCGCATAACCTAACGGTAAAGTTGCTGCATATCCTGTCATTAATATTAGCGGCGCACAGGGGGAGATTCCATAGCCTATGCCCATGCTTATAAGAGCCGCATGATTTGGTTTTTGGGTATCCTGTTTCTTTGTTGTATCGGAACCGCAATGATTACAACTTCTGCAACTCTTGTGCCCGCTTCTCTCTCTTATCCACCCGATAAGCAGCCATATTCCCATGGCAAGCATTACCGTATCTACTGCCGCCGCAGATTTTATTCCAAATATGCTTCCTGTTTCATCTATAATATTTCCTCCGACAATCGAAGCTATACAGCACAACCCTATTACCGCAAGAAACTTTCCAAGAAAGAAATCTAAAAATGCTCGCAGCGTTTGTTTTATATCCTTTACATGAGTCATCAGATATCCGTACAGCGCTGCACTTATCCCTGAACCGCAACATGTTCCGCAGCCCATTCCAACAGATGCAGCCGCTGTCATGCTCTCAAACAACAGCGTTAATCCCATTTTCTCACCCTCTTTCGCTTGCAATCAGCGCAGCTCCTATCGCTCCGCTAAACTGCGGATATGCCGCTACATACACGTCCTTCATCAGTTCTTCCTCAAATGCACGGTGCAATCCTACGTTCAACGCACCTCCGCCTGTCATTAGTATATCTCCGCCTTTTTCGGACTTCTTCATCATCTTTATTATTCGTCGTGCCATTGACAAGTGCATTCCTGCAAGTATATCCCGACGGTCATATTTTCTGGCAACAAGCGATATTACCTCCGACTGGGCAAACACTACACATGTACTGTTTATATCGCATGGGTTGGTCGCTTCAAGTGACAGCGGCCCTACATTATCTATCGTCGTTTCCAGTATCTGCGCTATGACCTCCATGAACTTTCCAGTACCTGCGGCACACTTATCATTCATACTGAAATTCTTCACTCCGCAGTTTGAGTCAAGATATATTATCTTTGAATCCTGTCCGCCAATGTCTATTATCATTCCGGGACGGTACTCCTTTGGCGCCGTAAGACGTACACCGTATGCGTGCGCTGTTATCTCCGAAATATCATCGTCTGCTACTTCCAGCACCTTGCGGCTGTATCCTGTTGCCATTATATAACCTATATCCGACGGCGAAAGTGAGTTCCTTGCACAAAGCTCACCTGCAAGTTTTCGTGCCGTACCGTCGTTATCTATACCTGTGTTTCTCACCATAGTATCAATTACTTGTCCGTTGCCTATCAGCGCAGCTTTCAGATACGTTGAGCCGCCGTCAAGCCCGATGTAGTATTCTCCCATGACTATACCTCCTTAAAATCCTGTGCGAACCGATGTGCGCTTTTCAGGCGCTTGTTTTAGCTTGATAAGCTCTATGAACGCTTCAATGCGTATTCTAAGCTGCTCTACATCTTCCTCATTATAATCGCTCTCAAGACGTATTACGGGTATTCCCAACTGCCCTAATTCCTCTTCTATGCGCTTGTATTCAAAATCATATACCAGACACCCACGCAGAACATGGTATATAACTCCCTGAATTTGGTTTTCGCTTATTAGCTGTTTCAAACGGTATATTCGCTGCTTGTTATCTGCAAATGTCGGGCAGGGGCAGGGGCGAAGTGAACGATTCGCCAGTGCACGCATTATTCCGTCAAAACTGTTATCTGTTATTACAGCCGGATCCCACATTCCTCTTTCGCCCATGCACGTTTCATCTCCCGCTACTATTCCGCCCATCTCTTCAATCAATAGCGGTATCTTCATATTCGGAAATACTATCGGCGAACCTGTAAGAAGTATTCGCGGCAGCTTCTTTGCTGTCACCGTCTGTCCGGATTTTGCACGCTCTTTCAGCGACTCGTTTACCTTGTGAAGTGCTTCGCCCCACTTATCTGCCGGCATATATGACGCCGAATTCAATATAGCCATCTCGTGACTTCCTCTTACAAGGTACGGCGTCTGTTTCTTCAGGCGGATAAACTCCGACAGTTCATACTGCGCATAACCTACTTTTCTGAACCCTTCAGACAGCGTTTCATAGGTCACTTCGTTCCCCGTAACTTTCTCAAGCTTTTCTATTAAATCATACATCTGTGCGATATAGTCGTCGATGTCATCGTCATCTCGTGACGCCGGAACGTGCAGCGTCATAAGGTCACATTCTCCCGAAAGCATTCCCGCTATCTTCTTTTTACAGTCGCATGTAATAGGAACTATCATCATTGAACAATCCTCATACAGCGGCATAAGTCCCGTCTGCTTAAAACCCGCAACTGCTTTTACTAACGGGCAGGCATCTCTTGGCACTATCTCATCACCGACAGAAAATGCCGTATAGTTTCCGCTGCATAGCTTGACGGGTACTGCCCCTGCCGCATAAATCAACTCCTGCGGCACCATTACGCAGTATGTACCGATTGTTTTCATGCCTTTCGGCACATCAGCGCTCTGCATATCAACATATATTCTTTCCAGCGTATCGTAGAACGGTTCTATTCCATCCGGCGCGCCGGAAAGTTCTTTAAGGCGGCGCAGATATTTTGCCGCAGTCTGAGTTTCTTTGTTTATAAAACGATTATCCTGCCGCTTTTTTAGTGCAGCTTGTTTTGTTTCCGTCGTCATTTTTTCGCCGCCTCGCTTTCTCTTTTCTTTGGCTCATATTCAGACATTATCTGCTTTCTTGATGATGTATACAGCTTTGCCCCCGCAAATGTTACCGACAACGCATTGTTCTCAGGACAACACCTCACACACTCTCCGCACATGATACAGTTTGCATCTGTTACATCGGCTTTTCCACGCTCTGTGTATATCATTTTTATTCCCATTGGGCAGGCTTCGTAACATGCTCCGCACTCTGTACAAGCCTGACAGTCCTTTTTTATGCGAAACAGTGAGAACTTATGCAAAAGTCCCATCAGATACCCAAGCGGACATACTGTACAGAAAAATCTTCTCTTAAAAAAGGCACCCATTAGCACCAGTATCATTAAAAATCCGCTTACATAAAGACTTGTGCTTATTCCCGCAAGTATCGGAGATACCGCCACGGCGGGGCAGAAGTTGCAGAAATTCCCTCCCATAAAACATAATCCTACAAATATTATTACCATGCACCACTTTATTGGAGTAAGCGCACTGTACATCTTTTCATTCATTGATACGCCCTCTGTTTTTGTTTTCTGTCGTATCTTATCCATTATATCCTGAACAAGGCCCATCGGACATAGAAAACCGCATATCGCACGCCCAAACAGCAGTGTAAAACCTATTGTACTTCCGAAAAATATGAGTATGCTTTTTATCGGAAGTTCAAACAACTCGTTGAGGTGCGAAAGGTAATAACAGCTTGATTCCGTCATCTGTTCGGTATTCCACGGACAGGATAATATGGGAATACTTATACTTGACATTTTCAGTCCGAAAATTAATCCGCCCCATATCATCATAAATCCAAAGGCTATCATCACTATCCACCTGATTACCATGAACACAGCAGGCTTTTGATTCGGGGCTTTTCCTGCGACTTTGCCGGTACGGATATTTGCAAACCGTGAGTAGCGTTTGTCGGTTTTTGCCATCAGTTTTCTCAACCATACGCAAAGGGCTATTCCTACTGACGACAACCCGATAATTATAAACAGCGGTACAAGTGTCTTTATATAGTCTGTTGATAAAAGCTTTTCTACGCTTGTGGAATAGTCATTAGTTGTAAATTCGTAGAACGGAAACAGCCACGCAAAATACGCAAGCCCCACAAGCATAATACATATAGCAGACGTAATAATAATTCTTTTTCGTGACCTCATGACGCTTTCTTAACCTCCTTGCCGATAGTTTTATACTGTGAACGTTCGTTTGCCGCCCTGTAACGGTTCTGAACTAACATTTCCGAGAACGCTTCCATACGAATACGAAGCTGCTCAACGTCCTGATACTGATAATCAGTTTCAAGTCTGAAAACAGGAATTGAATATTTTGACAGCAGTGTTTCAAACCTCTCAAGCTCAAAATCGTATTCTATCTGACCTTTCAGCACATGATAAACTACTCCCTCTATATCGCCCTTTTTTATCAGCCATGACACATAACGATACAAGATGTCGTTTTTTACAAAAGCCGATGAAGCGTCATAGTCGTACCACACCGACGCTATATTGCATATTAGCTTTCGGCAGCTTCCACGCATTGTCTTGCGGTCATATACAATATATGTCTTTAGCGTCGCAGAGTCGGCTGAATTCAGAATATCAAGCCCTATATCACGCACAAGAAACGGTACTTTATAATTAGGATATATTACGGGGGACCCAAGCAGTAATACACCGGGACGGTTATGGTTTTTATCAGTCATATTCCTTGAAAAATCAGCCGTTTCCTCTGTAAGCGCTTCTATATGCTGCGTCCATTCATCAAGCGAATTTGTCATATAATATGTGTTCTGCACAAGAAGCCTTGCTGCGTCCGTTATTATATCAGTACAGCCTCTTGATACTTCAAGAAATTGCCTCAATGTACGTCTTGCCATTGATACACGCTTTACCGCATTTGATACGGATTTTCGTGTTACTCTTGTACCAGTATGATTTGCAACAGCTTCCGTCATGGAGTACATTTGCTTTAGCCACTTCTCTTGTGCACGTTTGTCGGTTTTGTCAGGCGGGATATCTACAATACATATCTTTCGTCCCTCTGCTTTGAGTTCAAACGCTATTTTCCTCATACTGTCGCTTGACAGCGGAATAATGAACATTGCATTTGAAAAATCTGCACCGTTTGGCTGGTGTATATAGCCCAATATCGATCTGCTTACAGGATCTGTATCTCTTGGTACCATATCGTCAGACCACGCTATCGAACTTAAACTTCCGCCAATTATCCAGTAAGGCTTTGCACCTGCCGCCATTACAAGTTCTTCGGGAATTCCTGTTCCCAGTATTACAACTTCTGGTTTTTGAGCTTGTTTTTGCTCCTCGTCAGACCAATTGTAAGCCGTATCAAGAAAGTATCTTATTTCGGTTAATCGGCTGTTGTCCTTCCAGATGTGGTTAAGTGTGTCATAGTATTCCGACTTATATGCGTCCGCCTGACGAACGGAAGCAGGTTTTTTGATATTGTTTTTCATCTCAAACACCTCCGTGTTTTGTGCGTATCATCTATTACTTTTTGATACATCAGTTGTTCATTGGTTTTTTACTGTCTTTAGTATATTTTATATTTTGGGAATCGGGCGGGAATGTATTAGGAATTTGTGTGGAATTTTTCTTAGGACTTTTTGCCGATCACATAAAAAACTCCCCGTCTTAACTTTGTAAGATAAGTCGGGGAGTTGATTTATTCTGAGTTTATTTTACCGCTACTCTGAATAATCCGTGCTGATTGCAATAAAATAATATATGTTTTGTTCTGCTAACCTTAAAATATGCTTCTGCGTTACTTTCGGGATATAGCTTTTTTATCTCGTATCCGTCGTCCTTTACCGCTGCAATAAATGAGATATAATGTGTTTTGCTCATCTCATGTGATATTTTTACATAGTACTCGTCGTCTATTCGTTCTATGCATACATGATGTTCTTCGTCGTTTGATTCGGCTTCAAGCGTCGGAAGTACAATCCCGCAACAACTAATCACCGCTTCACCGCTGCTTTGTATCACATTTGAACATATCGGGCATACATAATACTTCATTCGAAGCATATTAAACGCTTTATTTGTGTTCAATACGTCCTCACCAGCAAACAACTCTATCAGCGATACTCCAAGATTCTTTGCAAGAGGTTCGATAAGCGATATGTCGGGATAACCTCTGCCTGTTTCCCACTTTGAGATAGTCTTATCGCTTACGTTCATTCTTTCTGCAAGCTGACTCTGTGTAATGTTCTTTTCTTCACGAAGGCGTTTTATCATCGCTCCCGTTACATATTGATTCATAGTTTGTCCCTCCTTTCATCTTTAAGATACTACATCTACTTCATAATTTCAACCTACGCTTGGTAGAGGGAATATAACTGTTTTTGAGGCGGACAATGCTTTATTTGCTTCTATCTTATTATGCAAAAGCACACATTCCACAAACGCTATTTTTTGTTTACAAAATTTTGTTTTTGTGTTATAATGGAAAGGAATATTTATTATTAAGCAGCAATTAAGGACACCGTGTGGTCCGCATATTGCGCTGAGGTGTTTTTTTATGGAAAAGTATATCTCTGATTTCTTTAAGATCTCATCTGACAATATCCGTGCGATTATTAAAGGTGACTTTGAGGAGGGCGTCACAGACCTTAACACGCTTGGAAATCATGCCCTTATGCGCATTGACCGCAAGTCTGTTACACCGTCTGTTAAGGACCTTCCTAAGCTTACTAAAGAACAAAAAAAACAAATCAAACAATTCTATTCACCCTACGTCAGGTTTATGACCACTCGCTACCACAGACTTTACACAGCAAAGTACGGTGAGTTTCACGCAGAGTTCTTCCCGGAAGAATTCTATGCAATGTACATTGACCGCTATTACAGCGATCGTGAGGAGGCGCGTTGGCTTGATAACAAGTGCTATTATTACCGCCTCTTCTCAAATATCAAACAACCCGATCTTGTAGCTATGCGCATCGGCACAACGTGGCTTGACAGTAACCTTAACCCAATTAACGAAAAAACTGTCACAGACCTCGTTTATAAAGAAAATGAAATCGTTGTCAAAAAAGCTGTAAATTCGGAAGGCGGTTTCGGAGTTTCTTTCATAAAAGGTACAGAACTCTCTACACGTTTTACTCAGATTATGGACGATATCTGCTGCGATGTCGTTATGCAGCGCCCCGTAAAACAACATAAGTCATTCTCCGATTTGCACCCCAGTTCTGTAAATACGCTTCGTGTCGTTTCTCTCCTTTCGGGCGATAAGGTAAAAATCTATGCAGCTGCGCTCAAAATCGGTACCGGCAATTCCCGTACCGACAACGGCTGTCAGGGAGGTATTTACTGCGGTGTCAACAGTGACGGCACTCTCAAAAATCGCGGCATTCTCGATAACGGAACTATCCTTTATGAACATCCCGATCTGCATTATAAATTCTCTGATAAAAAAATATGTCACCTCGACAAGGTGTTCGAACTCGTTAAACAGGCTCATCCGTTCATGGGACATTTTCGCCTGATTTCTTGGGATATTACCGTAAACGATAATGATGAGGCCGTTCTCATTGAAGCTAACCTTTCTCTTGGCGGTATTAATAACGTTCAAATGAGCAGCGGCCCCCTTTTCGGAAACGATACTAAAGCCGTTCTAAACGAAGCGTTACAAGGCAAAAGGAGGTTTACTACTCTGATATGAATCGTGACAACAAATTTCTTAAACGGCAATACCTGATAAACCTCTTTCCGGTCATCTTTTCAGTATTGGGCGGTACGATAAATGCCTTGATTGACAGTATTTTTGTTTCGATCTTTCTTGGAGAGGACGGACTTGCTGCCGTCAATGTGTGTATGCCGATCTACCTTGTTATTTGTACGTTCGGCTCTCTGATTGCTGCCGGCGCTTCAGTTATGTCTTCTCAAGCAACGGGTGAGGATAATATGGAACGTGCCGCACAATGCTATCACACAGCGTTTACGCTTGAGGTTATTCTTGGCGTTGTTTTCACCGCCGCCGGCTGCCTGCTGTGCTCTCCGATCTCAGCTATGCTATCTCAGAACGGCAGTCTTGAACATTACGTTTATATTTACAGCTTCATCACAATGACCGGCATACTCCCTATCATTCTCTCTTATCTTCCAATGTATTACTTACAGATGGAGGGAAAAATGAAGCATATCACAGTTACTATGGTTCTGCTGATATTTCTTGATACATTGCTTGACTGGGTTTTGATGTACATCTTTAATATGGGAATATACGGCGCCGCTCTTGCAAGTCTGTTTTCGGTTCTTGTTGCCTGTATTTACAGCTTTATCGCAATGGAAACCGGTTACTCTAATTATCACCTTAAACTCATCAAGTTTAAGGTCTGTGATATCGCACAAATTATGCGCTATGGCAGTCCGTCTGCATTGGGTAACTTTATTGATGCCGCTAAACTTCTTGCTCTCAATGCACTGTTTCTTCATCTTGGCGGTGCTTCGGTTGTCGCTGTTTGGGCTGTTATCAACTCTCTGTCCGAACTTGCTATTTCGATTACCTCCGGTATCCCTCAGGCGGCGGCTCCTATGGTCGGGGCGTACTATACCGCAAGAGAAAACAGCGGTCTGAGTATCCTGATGAAACTCCAGATTAAATACGGCATGCTGCTTGCAGCGGCTTTTGGTATTATTCTTACTGCTATGTACAATCCTTTAGAAATGATTTTTTCTGTTAGCGAACGTCTTTTGATACCTCTGGCTTGTCTTGCCGTTTATGTTCTGTTTGACCTTATTACCAGCGTTTTCATTACTTTCTTTCAGTCTACCGGAAAAGTCTTGCTTTCCAATGTTCTTGTCGTTTTGCGAAAGTTTATCTTTCCGCTGGGTACTGCAACGGTTATTCTTTTTGTAGGCGGATATACTTGGCTTTTTCTTCCGATAGGCAGTATCCTTACTGTTTTTGTGGGTATGCTGGTTGTTACGGCTGTTTGGTACTTCAAGCGCAATAGCGAACACCCTCTGTCAAAGATACTCTTGCTTGACGATTATCTGGAGCGTGAAAAAAAAGTTATCGACTTCTCTATCAAACCTTATGACGAAAATATTTGCCACGCAAGCGAACAGATCGTTGATTTCTGCGTTCAGAATAAAATGAGTATCAGACAAACTATGAAACTGGAGCTTGCAATTGAGGAACTGCTCACTGTTATTGTGCGAAATAACAAGGGCATTCGCAGCGTGGACTTGAGGGCTTTTGCGCTTGAGGATATTATGGGACTCAGAATTCGCTGTGCGGGACATCGTTACAATCCTTTTGAACCAAACCCGGACTCCGATGAAGATGATATGATGGGTATTACTATTATGAGCAAACTTGCAAAAGATGTTTCGTTTACTTATTCGCTTGGTATTAATGTGATTAATATTGCTTTCGACTATAATGTTAATGTGCCTGCTGCTAAATAGTTTATGTGAATTATCGAAATTTTGGGAGGTGATATCGTGCAGGATCTAACACTTGAAAATCAGTGTAAAAATGCCGTCAAAATCAATGAGGACAACTTATTTCAACTCTTAGATGATAATAAAAATACGTCATTCGGTCAAATGCACGGATTTTCAAAAATAAATACAATTGAGGAGTTCAGACAAAATGTTCCGCTGACAAAGTACTCCTATTACCGGAGCTACATAGAAAGTATGCGCTCCGGAGTTGAAAACGTGCTGACCTCATACCCTCTTGCGGGGTACTGTAAAACTTCCGGCACGGAGGGAAACATCAAGTTCATTCCCGTAACGTATGAGTCGCTTGAACGATATTCCGATCAGTCCGAAAGATATCCCATGTATGTACTTAATCAGACCGGCGGCGGAAAACGTCTTTACATCAATATTTTCAGAACAGATCCGGGACACCGTGACGGTAAAGCGTTGCTTTTTTCGGAGCTTTACAACACCTGGCTTTACGAAACGGGTAAACTTGATATCTCAACTCAGGCCGGCGGACAGTGTTTTCTTTTTGAGAAAACAAAACAGAACTCTCTTTATGCAAAAGTTTGTATTGCTTTCCTTACGGAGGATCTTGTAACGATTGAAGCACCTTTTATGTACGATATTCTTCATTTCTTCTCATATATGGAGAAAAACTGGAAAAAAATACTCACTAACCTCAGAGAACACAACATTCCTCATCAGATCGAACTTTCAAAAACAATAAGAGATACTATACTCTCTTTTCCTGTTAACGAAAACAGGTTTAACGAAATAGAAAGCGAATGTCAAAAAGGCTTTAAAAATATCGCGAAAAGACTTTGGAAAAAAATGTCGCTTATCAGCGGTATCAGTTCCCGTTCGTACTCCGCTGAGGATAATGCACTGAAATATTATACAGGAAACATTCCACATCAGCACCTTTGTTATTGTTCATCAGAATGTTATATCGGAACACCGATTTCCGAAAATAATTTCAGCTATGTTCTTCTGCCTAACAACGGTTTCTTTGAGTTCTTGCCATACGGCAGGGAGGACGAAGGCCCGCTTCTCCCGCATGAACTCAAGATCGGAGAACAGTATGAAATCATTGTTACGAATTTTTCGGGATTTTACAGGTACCGTCTTGGTGATATTATTAAGATTATTGACTTTTGCTATGAAAGTCCGGTGTTTGAGTTTGCGTTTCGCAGAGATCAGGCTATCAACATCGGCGGAGAGAAAATGACTGTTTGTCAGCTTGAAGAAGCTGTTCAAAGAATGAGGAGTAACGTTAACATTTCAACGTACTGCTTCGGAGCCTCAACTCTTAATATCCCAGGGTTTTACTTTGCTGTTGCGGTTACCGATGGAGATGACGACGAAAAAAAGTATTCCGAGTTACTTGACTATGCGCTGTCAAGAGTCAACGAAGACTATCGTGACCTAAGAGAACTCAGCAAGCTTTCTCCTCCAAGGTTCTTCTGCGTTAGCAACGATCATTTTGACAGCATTATGAATAATCATTTCTCACAGCACAGACACAATAAACCTGTTCACGTTTTCAAACTGGCAAGTACAGAATCCATTCTAAAGGAGATTACGAGCAATGAAACGTAAAAAAATGTTTAAGCTTAGAACAAAATTTTTCCTGATACTTACGTTCGTCGTTATTCTTATTACTACCTCTATGGTAACAGTAGGTGTGCTGATCTATAAAAATGCTATCATCAAACGCTACAACGAAATGGGTTATCAGGCTGCTACTGCGGTATCACATTATTTTACAGAAGATGAGCTTCTGTCTTTTAAAAAACTTGCTATCGAATATCAGTCCAGCGACGCCGATCAAACTCAAATCGATGCTGTTATACAGAGTAATCGCTATCAGGAACTTCAAGCACTTATCGACTCAATGCGTGAAAGCATGGGCGCAAACGACATTAACATCTGTACGTTCGACATTCAACTGCTTTCAAATTACGATGCCGAACGTGACGCAAAAAACCAGTGGAATCCGCTTATATATATTCTTGACAGCTACAACAACCCGGAATATCAGCTTAACTTGGGAAACTCCGGTCCGATATACCCTGAGTTTTGCGAAGATATCATCAATTCCTACAATTCCGGAGTTCATGCAAACAACTATTTTCAGGCTTCCGGATCTTTCGGAAATACTACAACCGCTTTGCTTCCGATAGTCATTAACGGAAAAACTGAGGTATTTGTAGCAGTTGAGATTCCTATGGAAACATTGTCCAAAGATACAGCCTCATTTGTTTTAAATATCTCTCTTGCTTCTGGCATTGTTGCACTCATACTTCTGGTGATAATTATTCTGTTTCTTGACAGAACAGTTGTACACCCGATCAAGCTTCTTTCTTCCGAAACAACCAGCTTTGCCGCAAAGGATAATATCGTTTCCGACAAGATCGGCACTATTAAAACTCACGACGAAATACAAGTTCTTAGCGAAAGTATTTTAAAACTTGAAAAAGACATTATAGACTACATCGAAAACCTCACTATTATTACTGCTGAGAAAGAAAGAATAGGTACTGAGCTGAACGTTGCAACAAGAATTCAGGCAGATATGCTCCCAAGAATTTTCCCGCCGTTCCCGGAACGTAATGAGTTTGAGATTTTTGCTTCTATGCAGCCCGCAAAAGAAGTAGGCGGCGACTTCTATGATTTCTTCTTTGTTGATAGTAACCACCTTGCTTTGGTAATGGCCGACGTGTCGGGCAAGGGCGTTCCTGCCGCACTTTTCATGGTAATTGCAAAAACTCTTATCAAAAACCGTGCACAAATGGGCGACAGCCCCGCTCAAGTCCTCACAGATGTAAACGAACAGCTTTGCGAAGGCAACGAGGCAGAACTTTTCGTAACAGTTTGGCTTGCAGTTATTGATATTAACACAGGTAAGGGAATAGCTGCAAATGCAGGCCATGAACACCCCGTTATCTGCCGCAAAGACGGTAAATTTGAGCTTGTTGTATATCGTCATTCTCCTGCCGTTGCTACTCTTGAGAATATTCGATTCAGAGAACATGAATTTGAACTCAACCCCGGCGATAGGTTGTTTGTTTACACAGACGGCGTTCCGGAGGCAACTGATAAAAACAATGTCCTGTATGGAACAGACAGAATGCTTGAGGCTCTGAACAAGGATCTTGGTGCAAGCTCAGAAGAACTACTCATAAATGTAAAAAGCTCCGTTGATGAGTTTGTCGGAAACGCTCCTCAGTTTGACGATTTAACAATGCTGAGCTTCACCTATCTTGGTAAGGAGAGTGAGAATCATGTCTGAATTAACAGTTAAAGCAGATGCAAATAAATTAAATGAGGTACTTGACTTCGTTGACGAACAGCTTGATCAAGCAGGCTGCGAATTGAAAATTAAGCTTAAAATAGACATTGCCGTAGAGGAGCTTTTCGTAAACATCGCAAATTACGCTTACAAGGGTATTGTCGGTAACGCAACTATTTGTATGGATATTACACCGGATCCTCTCAAGGCAACTATTACTTTTATCGACAACGGAACTCCCTTTAATCCACTCAAAAAACCCGATCCGGATATCACGCTTATTGCGGAAAAAAGAGCTATTGGCGGACTTGGTATCTATATGGTCAAGAAAAGCATGGATGAGGTCTTATATGAGTATGCAGGCGGAGAAAACCGACTGACGATTAAAAAGAAACTTCTTGCTTGAGTATTCAGACATTTAATTCGGTTGCTTTATTAATTTTTAAACTCTTAATAAAACAGCCGCCTTGTGGGACATTCATATATCCACTTGGCGGCTGTTTTTTTGTATCTTTAAAAAGTATATCTATACCAATCACACCGGTTCTCTCAAAATATAAAACCTTTTCTCAAATACCTTACAAACAACATAATTTAAAAATAAACTTTCGTAACATCTATTTTATACAAAACTGCTCATTGATATTTGTAACACTTACTTAAAGGTGCATACTTTTCAACTGTTGTATTATTTGTTAAAATTATAATAGGTGTAAAAAAATTTTGAACATAACCTCTGATTAGTGTAAATCTGTATATTCTAAAGAGGAGATTATTCCGGCTATGGCTAAAATTCAACGCCTATGTCATCGTTATCTGTGCAGGTGCCGGATTTTTCAAAAATGCGGATTTATATATTCGGTAGGTTTTTATCCCTTTGAAACAGATATTAAAAGTTTTCTGTAAAAGATTGGAGTGTGAAGTTTTGAGTTTAGTATTAAAAAAAGTCATCGACAAAAAAGAATATCAAGCAATCGAAAAAATATATACAGAAGCTTTTCCGGATAACGAACGTGCACCAATGAAGCTTCTGATAAAACGTGCCAATCAGGGTAAAGCCGACTTCTTAGCACTCTATGACAGCAATTCTCTTGTTGGTATGGCGTACGTTGTGTGCTGCCGTGATCTTGCGTATCTGTTCTATATTGCTGTTGACAAAGATAAACGTGGCAGAGGGTACGGCAGCCAAACAATTGCCTCTCTGCTTGAACGTTATCGTGGCAAAAGGTTTTTTCTTGCACTTGAACAGCTTGACAAAACTGCTGTTAATTATAATCAGCGTGTTAAAAGACATGAGTTTTACAAGTCCTGCGGTTTGCACGACCTCCCTTTTAAACTTAAAGAAGGCAGCGTCACCTTTTCTGCTATGGGCGGCTGCTTGCCTGTCGAAAACTCTTTCAACAAAAACGCTGATTTTACGGTTCGCCCCGAAGAATATAAGGAACTTATGAACCGCTACATGGGGTTTATTATGCGGCACTTAATAGATGTTCGGCTGCTTCCGTAATTGTTTACATCTTTTTTTTATAGTACATCTGTACGGCAACAGTTATCACTGCGCTTATTAATAGATCTGCACTTAGCGTTATGCAAACTATCTCATTTATAAACCCCGAAACTATGCACGCCAAAGCAGTTACAACTATACAGATCTTACTTGACGTTTTCATTGTTTCTTTGCTGATCGAAACATTTCTCTCATCGTTAAGCTCAATATACAGCTTTTTCAGTTTTTCTTCATTATGCAGTACAGTATAGTTCCTGACTAAAAAATATATCGATACAATCATTGAACCCATACAAATTCCAAGCACCAATCCTTGTGCAAAATCTCCTGAATTTTTGAATATTACTTTCGATCCAATAAGAAATAATGGGTACAAACAGCATAGTAATGCGTAAAGATTAAGTTTACGTTTTAGATCGTTTCTGAATTCTTCCATTTTATTATCCTCCATTTTATAAGTTTTCTTCGCCTTCAAATATGAATAATTCCTCTATCGTCGTTTCAAAAAACTGCGCTGCCTTGTGTGCAAGAGTAAGCGATGCGTTGTAGCGTCCGTTTTCCAACGATATAATCGTCTGCCGTGTTACGCTCAGAGCGTCGGCAAGTTCCTGCTGTGTTACTTTGCGGGATTTACGTAGTTCCTGTATTCGGTTTTTCAAATATACCCCCCCTGTTATTCGTTATTAGGTAAAGTTTATTTTACAAATTAAGTATAGCACGCTTTACATTTATTGTCAAGCACACTTTACATTTTTAAAAAATTTTTATTATGCCGACTGATTAATAAATAGGGGAGAGAGGCAGCGTTATACAGCTATCGGTACTTAGCATCGTTTTGATTTGCAAATAGTACCGCTTCATTTTGTGTTGTGAATATTCGGTCATATACAGCCTTACACATTATGAATAAAAAAAGGCATAGCCTTCCTCATATTGGAAAAGCTATGCCTTCATATTTTGTCTGAATAACGATTACTTACAGCGCCAAATATGATAGCTGTACGGTGCCAGTTCGCTGCCGCCGCCAAAATCATGTACGCCGCCTGTTACAAGGTCGTCAGCCAGACCGTATCCTGCGTCAAAATGAGCAGTATAAGGTACGCTGTCTGCATTAACCGCAACAAATACTCTTTCGCCATCGTAATCACGCTGAATAATACACTGTCTGTTTGTAAGCACAGGTACTTTCAGATCACCGTAGCAAAGTGCTTTACACTCTCTGTGGGCCTTTGCAAGTTTGCGAATAAGCTCTGTGATTTCGTTTTCCTGCGGCTTCTCAAAACATGGTCGAAGTGCAGGATCGCCGTCTTTCTTCTCAGCCTTTGCGCCCCACTCACTGCCGTAGTAAACACAGGGGATACCGGGCATTCCAAAGAGTATTGTGTAAACAAGCGGAAGATGACGCTCCTGTGTGAGAATACTTGCAATTCTTGTTACATCGTGGTTATCCGCAAAACACAACAGGTGCATTCCTCTGTACATACACCACTGTTCAGGACCAAATCGGTTCTTCAGCGAATGGCATATCTCAAACAGGTTCATACTGTTGAAACTGGAATACAATCCTTTGTAACATTCGTAATTTGTTGCCGAATGTAACATTTCAGGATTTACCCAGCGTGAATAATCTCCGTGAAGAAGCTCACCCACAAGGAAGAAATCTTCCTTTAAACTGTCTGTAAAACTGCGTAGTCTTTTGAGAAAGTCAAAGTCAAGACAATATGCCACATCAAGTCGTATTCCGTCAATACCAAAGTATTCTATCCAGAATTTTACTGCGTCAAGCAAATGGTCTGTAACTGCGGGATTTCTCAGATTCAGCTTCACAAGGTCGTAGTGACCTTCCCAGCCTTCATACCACAAACCGTCGTTATAACAACTGTTTGAATCAAAGTTGATGTTGAACCAATCCTTATACGGTGATTCCCATCTTCTCTGACATACGTCACGAAACTGCGGAAATCCTCTGCCTACATGATTGAACACTCCGTCAAGAACAACCTTTATTCCTTTTTCATGGAATACGTCACAAACTTTTTTAAAGTCTTCGTTTGTTCCGAGTCGTTTGTCTATCTGCTTGTAGTTGCGTGTGTTGTATCCATGTGTATCACTCTCAAATACCGGCGAAAAATACACTGCATTACACCCAAGCTTCGCTATATGGTCTGCCCAGTCTATTGCCTTTAGTATTCGATGTTCCTGTACTCCGTCATTCTCAAACGGCGCTCCAAACATTCCAAGCGGATATATCTGGTAGAATACTGCTTCGTAACCCCAGTTCTTTACGTTGTTTCCCATTGTTATCTCTCCTTTCTTAGAATTTCGTAATACAAACATTTCATATTACGAAATAATTTTACAATATCTCTTGATGTTTTTCAATAGACATTTTTTCCAAAGATAACTTACGGTCCTCAAGGTTTTTCATTAAGATATAAGGTGCATTTTATCATTTCAACAGCTTTTCTATCTCATCTGCAAACATTTTCGGATGTTCTGCAATCAGCAGATGTGTACTGTTTGGAAACTTCACCGACTTAAAATCAGACTTTATATTCTTACGGTACCATTCCTCTAACTCCGGTGAGAAAATTGATCCCGGATCGGGGTAGAAGTAACAAAACGGTACTGTGATTTTTCCGACAACATCTCTGTTATCCTGATCTTTCATTGAATCCGCAAGACTTGAGATAACCTTTATGTCACACTTAAGAAGACGTTTTAAAATCTCTCTGCTGCACAAAAGTCTTGGAAGCTTTTGTAAACTTGGTGCGGCTGCCATAACAAACTTTTTATATTGATAAAACGCACGCTTTTTTTCGTCAAGTTCTCTGTCTTGCTTTGTATAATTTCCTTTGTACAATCCCAGTTTCCAGCTGTCATCGTTCATCTGCTTAGGCGTCATGTCGCAGATTACTATCTGCTTGAGTGCGTCACAACCAAACATTCTGACATAATTCAACACTACTCCTGCTCCCATTGACCAACCTAAAAGCGTTATGTTTTTCAAAGCAAGCCCATTAATCAGCTCATTCAAGTCCTCCGCAAGCGTTTCCATTGTCACATTTTCTTTATTGGCTGACTTGCTGGCATTGTGTCCTCTTTGGTCATAGATTATACACCTTGCGTTATCTTTCAGCAAAGACATCGGCTCCGTATAAATATAACGCGAACTGGTCCAGCCATGCAGCATTACTAACGTATCTTTGCCTTTGCCGACATCCTCATAATATAGTTTTTCTCCGTTTTTTAATTTAAAATAACTCATCGTCGTAACTCCATTCCTACAAAAAACTAAAACCGCAGAAACAAACCTGTTGCCTCTGCGGTTGTTATAGTAAAAATTTATTCGTTTATTTTTGCTCTGATAATCTTCTTTGACGCAGTCTTTACAAACTCTCTGTCTCTGAAGATAACCTTGACTATACGCTTTGCAGGAGGGAAGGTCTCATTTACTTCATCTACCTTTGCCTGTATCTCTGATTGTATGTCGTCCGACTTATAATCCGGATCAGGGTATATCTGAGCAGTTATAACGCTGTCATCGGCATATACTACCATTTCTTTTATCGGCATATAGAATGAGAACTGGTTCTCAAGTTCTTCAGGGGATACGTTTTCTCCGTTTGACAAAATAATCAGGTTCTTCTTTCTGCCGGTAATATAAAGATATCCATCATCGTCTTTATATCCAAGATCTCCTGTCATTAACCAGCCATCGGGAGTAAGCGAATTTGCGGTTTCTTCGGGGTTTTTGTAGTAGCCCTTCATTACGGATCTGCTTTTTACCCAGATTTCGCCATCTACTATTTTAACCTCACAGCCGTCTAATATCTTTCCTACCGACTCCGGCTTCGGACACTTTCTGATACCGTTGCATATTCTTGGTGAACACTCTGTCATACCGTAACCCTGAGCGATCTCAATACCAAACTCCTTGTACCCATTTATAATATCGGGGCTGAGATATGCTCCGCCCGAATACAGCATATCGAAATTCTCTCCGAACACCTGCTTGCCGATAGCCGGCTTATTTGGTGTTTTTTCGGCTGCAAGCTGCATTTTGTTGAGAATAGTTGCTGCTATCATCGGAACAAACGTTGCATAATCAGGCTGGAACACAGCAAGATTACGTACTATATGCATAAGAGAATCGTTAATGCAAACCGTTACTCCGTAGTACAGACTACACAGTATATCACAAGTCAGACAATATACATGATGTATCGGTAGAACTGAGAGCAGCTTTTTGCCGTGGTAGTTTTCATCTGTATAGCATGTTGCATTGTCAATAAGGTTTGCATGTGTAAGCATTACGCCCTTGCTGACTCCTGTTGTACCGGAAGTAAATAGTATTGCCGCCAGATCGTCTTCGTTTGAATCACACTCAGGCTTCTGATCCTTATACTCCTCCAGAATATCTCCCAAAAACAGCATATCGTCATACTTCTTGTTGAAATGAACAAAGTATTTTACCTTCGGGCATACCTGCTTAAACTTTGGTATATCGGCTATGTGTTTGTCATCAAGAAACACTACCTCACTGTCAGAACGCATGATCTCATCGGCAATCTTGTCAACATTGTTTGTCGTATCTATCGGAACGGACACATTTCCGCTGCACTGTATTCCAAACCATGCCATAAGATACTCTGTTGATGTTGTGCCTATTACTGCCAAATGAGTTCTTTCGGAAAACTGCTTCTGAATCCACACTGCTACACTGTCACAGGCATTTTTAAACTGTGAAAAGCTCACATCATGAAACTGCTTCTTTTTGTACTCTCTGAGAAAAATCTCATCGCCATAAAGCTCACTGCTTCTGTAAACAAGGTCTTTTAATGTTTTCAGATCACTCATTAACCAATCCTCCGATATATTTAATGAAATCTCCGACAGTCTTACACTTAACTGCCTCTTCCTGATCTATCTCTACATCAAACTTATCTTCTGTATCGCCCATCATACACATAACGTCATATGAGTTAAAACCAAGATCCTCTATAAAACGTGATTCTTCTGTAATATTCTCAGGCTCAACCTCAACGTACTCACAAATGATTTCTTTCATCTTCTCTAACATATTAAACACCTCATATCAAGTCATGTCGATAATTTCTTTTATTGTCTTGTCAGGATTCTCTATGCTGCGGAACAAAACTCTTCCTGTGAAGTAGTAAAGGAATTCTATCTCCTCAGGTGTTGCACAATCCTTCTGATATCCGAAGAAGAAGTTTAGTCCACCGTCGCCCGGTCTGTGCATAGCTGTGATGTACATTGGTTGTGGCTGTTTGCCGCTGCTGTACCATCTGCTCTTGAAGCCTATACCCTTAAGGTACGGAACTACACTGTTAAGCGTTGCAGGCTGATATGTAAAGTTTACGCTGTGGTAGCTGCCGCCTGGTCCTACTCCGTAACGCTCTCTTGTTTCTTTCATATACTTAAGAGTGGAATAATCAGCATGGATAAACAGCTCCTCCTGTGCCTTTTTGATTATCTGCATTGATTCAAGTACAGTTGTATCAAGCGGCATGATCGTTCTCAGCGGGAAGCAGTGCATTCTTACACCGCCGCACTTCTTGTTGAGAACTGTTGAACGTCTGCTTACAAAATCTCTTATCGTAATATCTGTTTCTTCTTCGTTGAACTTTGAAAGAACTGTTCTGATTGCGTGAAGTATTACTGCACTTACAGGTAAATCGTGTTCATGTGCAAAATCAAGTATCTTCTTTGTTGAATCAACTTCAAGTTCATATGTAATTGTACCGCCGTCACCGTTTGAACTTGTAAGCATGCCCCATCTCTGCTCAGGGTTGCCGCTTTCTTTTCTAAACTGCAGCAGTCTTTCTTTGCCTCTGTAATCCGTATATATCGGCTCAGGCATTGCAAGCTGCTTGTGCCAGAATTCTTCATCTCTCTTCTGCTTGCGGCTGCCCTCATACTCAAGGTCTTTCTTGACAGAATCTATAAACGATGTCATCGGCTTTGGATACGGTAAGCCATACAAAAGGCTGCTGTATATCTCCATAACGTCCTTTGCAAATGCTATTACCGAACCTGAATCCATACAAGCGTGATGTACGTTGAAATAATAGCCGTTATAGCCATTTGGAAGAGATACAATTACAATTCGGGAAAGCTTGCCGCCAAAGGTATCAAAAGGCTGAGAAGTCCACTTTGTCAGAACCTCTGTCACTTTATCCTCCTGCCACTCTGAGAAATCATAGTACTCAAAAAACTCATTCTGATACGGCTCTATGTACTGCCACATTTCGCCTGTTTCAGGATCTTTCCAGATTCTCATTCTCATGGACTCACATCTCTCTACTGCTCTGTTCAAAGCTTCACGAAGTGCCGCTACGTTGAGCTTAGTCTGAAGATACTGTCCTGTACCAATATTAACGATCTCATGTGTTGGACTGTAATTCAATGTAAAAATGTGAACTAACTGTGCCGGTGTTAATGGATAACACTCTCGAATAATGCCGCCAATATTCTTTTGCATTTCAATCACCTTTCTGTTTTGTATCTCTTTTTTTATTTAATTATAAAAACTTCATAACATGAACATTTCATATTACGAAATAATATTACATCATTAATCTATCTTTTTCAATAGACAAAACTTCCAAATTTACAAATATTTTTTACTCATTTTTCATCAGGATAATAAGATAATACAATTTTAAGAAGCCTTATCAATTCTCTTACATCGTTCTCACCAAGTATCTTAAAAAGTCCCTTATAATTGTTATGTATTTCGGTTCTTTTTTCGGTTGAAATCCGCCTGCCTTTTTCGGTAATATGCGCCTTTACAACTCTTCTGTCGATTTCACTTCTTGTACGAACAATCAGTTCTTTTTGTTCAAGGCTGTTGAGTATATCTGCTATTCTGCTGGGTACAACGTGAAGTTTTTTGCCAAGTTCACCTGCAGAAGCTCCGTCCTCCATATCAATCAGGCAATTAAGAACTCCATATTCACCCCTTATACTGTTTAAAACTTCAATATTGTTTTTCTGGTTAAGAAAGTCTGCCAAAACGCTGTATAACTCTTCGGGAAGGGTTATATCGTTATTTTCCATTACTAACACACTCCTAAATTAATAATCCAGTTTTTTATAATAAAATCAGCTGGGAGTTTTTGTGTACTTTTCATTTGCCTTCATTATATCATGGCTTTTTTTATAAAGTCAAGTACAAAGGCAGTTGTAGTATTGCATAAAAACTTTAATGGAAAATGTGTTTTTATTATACAAGCGACTTTGGCGCTTTCTTAGATTTGAGCCTCACTTTTCAAATATATTTTTCTATCACTTTCCACTGACAGTATAATCTATCCAAACTCCATGCTGCATTTGCAGGGCTTGTTGAGGGAAGCTTCACGGCAGTTCTGTTTATTGTGTCCTGCTGATATTTCACAAACAGCTTGTATGCCATACCGCCGTTTACAAATATCTCTTTAATATCGCATGAATCAAGTATAACACTCAGATCGTTTACCTCTGCATTTTTTATACTGCTGTCGCTTGAACCTACTATCTCGCACGACTTGATAACGTCCCACAGGGCGATACCGTTTGATAAGCACAACGACTTTTTCTCCTGTATTGTCTGCGGCGTATCGGATTTACAAATCATCGCAAGCAATCTCCAGAAGCGGTTCTGAGGGTGTCCGTAATAGAAATTCTGTTCTCTTGACTTGACTGACGGAAAACTGCCAAGTATTAGTATCTTTGAATTACCGTCGTATATCGGCTCAAATTCGTGTTCTAACCGCATAAAACCTTTACCAATTAACAGTTGTTACTTAACCGTATTTCCTTTCGGCTTTATAATCAGTATTGTTTCTCCCTGATTTAATCCTATGGACTTCTGTTCTATTCTCGGGTGCTTAAAGTTCCTCACCATTTCTCTGAGTGCGTTTCCTCCGTGAAATCCGTGTACCACTACAAGCTGTCGTGTATCTTTCGGCAATGCTTTTAATGTGGCTGTAAGTCTTTGGCGCGCACTTTCCCTTGTTTCGCCGTGAAGGTCTATCGTTTCTATGTATGACATTGCTTCTCTCCATATATAAAAATACTCCCTTTTTATCGGGAGTATTTTTGCTTATATAATTACTTCAATTACTTCTTTGATGACTTTTTCTTACTTGATTTCTTTGATGATTTTTTCTCCTCGGCAGGCTCTTCTGCTGTTTCTTCAGCAGGTGCTTCCTCTGCAGCTTCCTCTGACTTCTCCTCAGCAGGTGCTTCCTCTGCAGCTTCTTCTGCTTTCTCCTCAGCAGGTGTTTCCTCTGCAGCTTCTTCTGCTTTCTCCTCAGCAGGTGCTTCTGCTGCGTCCTCAGCGTCCTCAGCCTTCTCTTCTTCCGGTTCCGGCTTTACAGGTGCAGGGAGTTCCTCTTTCAGTGTGAGGAAGAGAACACCAAGCGGTGGAAGTGTAAGGCTTATTGAGTAGTCAAGATCATTGTTCGGAATATCGTCAGCCATAATATCGCCTTCGTTCTTAATTCCGCAACCGCCAAACTCCTCATTTTCTGAGTTGAGTACTTCTTCATAAATTCCGTACTTCGGAACACCTATGCGGTAATTCTCTCTTGTAACAGGCTGGAAGTTACAGATAACTATAACCTCACTGCTGTCAAATGCAATTCTGCGGTAGGAGATAATGCTGTTCTGGCAGTCGTCAAGTGCGATCCAACGGAAACCGTTCCAGTCGTAGTCGTTCTCGTGCATTGCAGGAACATCACGATAGAACTTGTTAAGAGTAGCAATATAGTGGTTGAGCTGCTTATGCTTATCGTATTCAAGCAAGTTCCACTGGAGCTGCTCGTTTGCGTTCCACTCGTCAAACTGGCCTATATCTGTACCCATAAATGTGAGCTTCTTGCCCGGGTGAGACATCATGTAACCCAAGAATCCTCTCAAGCCCTGGAACTTCATATCGTAATAGCCGGGCATCTTGTTGAGGAGAGAACCCTTTCCGTAAACTACTTCGTCATGTGAAATAGGTAGTATAAAGCTCTCTGAGAATGCATATACAAGGCTGAATGTAAGTTCGTTCTGGTGCCAGTTTCTCCACAGCGGATCTTCTTCGATGTAACGCAGTGTATCGTTCATCCAACCCATGTTCCACTTGTAGTCAAAGCCCAAACCGTAATCCTTTATCGGATAGCCTGTTACGTTTGCCCATGCCGTACTCTCCTCAGCAATCATAAGTGCTTCGGGGTGCAGTGTATGAATAACAGTATTTAACTTCTGTATGAATTCAACAGCTACAAGGTTTTCTCTACCGCCGTACTGGTTAGGCAGCCACTCGCCGTCCTTGCGGTTGTAGTCAAGGTAAAGCATTGACGCAACTGCATCTACACGGATACCGTCAAAGTGATACTCCTCAAGCCAGAAGTTTGCAGAAGAAATAAGGAAGCTCTTAACCTCGTATCTGGAGTAGTTGAAAATATATGTGCCCCATTCCTTATGCTCACCAATTCTCCAATCCTCATACTCATAACAGCCTGTACCGTCAAAACGTGCAAGACCGTGAGCATCTTTCGGGAAGTGTGCCGGAACCCAGTCAAGTATTACGCCTATTCCTGCCTTATGACACTCGTCTATAAAGTACATAAGATCCTTAGGTGTGCCGTAACGTGATGTTGCAGCAAAATATCCTGTTACCTGATAGCCCCATGAGCCGTCAAACGGGAACTCTGTTAATGGCATAAACTCTAAGTGAGTATAGCCCATCTCTTTTATATACGGTACAAGAGTATCTGCAAGCTGTCTGTATGTGAGGAAAGTACCGTCATCATTCTTTTTCCATGAGCCTGCATTCATCTCATAAATGTTTATTGGCTGACTTCTGTGCGGGTGCTCTTTCTTATACTCGTACCAATCACTGTCATGCCACTCGTATCCGTCTATATCGTAAACCTTTGACGCATTTTCCGGACGAAGTTCACAATGGAAAGCATAGGGGTCTGTCTTGAGAAATCTTTCTCCCCAAGAGGATTCTACGCTGTATTTGTAATTGTCGTATTCTGAAAGCCCGTCTATAAATGTCTCCCAAATACTTGTGTTGTACAATCTGTACATATAGTTTGCGTTTTGATCCCAACCGTTGAAGTCACCTACAACAGCAACACTTTTTGCGTTAGGTGCCCATACTCTGAATACTACACCGCTTCTGTCCCCGATTTTCATAAAATGAGAACCTAAGAACTTGTATGCGTGTGTGGATTCGCCTGACAGGAACAGCTCTAACTCAGAAAGCTTATCGATGTTAGTTGCCATAAAAACCCTCTTTTCATTATTTACTTCGTAATAGCTTACGATATTTTACTTTAAATTTAATTATACAACTATATATAGAATAAATCAACCGACAATGCTCCACAACCGTTTACAAAATAATTTGTCTGCTTACAATTACCACCTGTCATAATACTTTGTAAAAAAATCACTCAGACTTTACTTAATAAAGGCATTTTTACCAAAGATATTTTTCGCACACTGCGACCAATATATTCACCACTTCTATATTACATTAATTATAAAATAAAAGTCAATAGAAAAACAAAATTTCTATATTAAAATTTTGTAACAAACTTCCTTTTTTTGAATATATTATCATTTCAGTTCGTTTTTATGCTCCTCAATATATTCCTCCAGTATATCTGCCGCATATTTTACAAGTTCGGGGCAGGGGCGTTTCTTATAATCCGACGGCCTGTCATATGGATTGCCCTTACTTGTTCCAAGCTTTGTCATGCCCACCAACTCACGACATACTATACTGCCGTTGTCTTTCTCAAACCTCTGTGACAACTCCTGTACTCTCTTGTAAATCTCTCTCCTTTTGAGCGGATTTTTAGGATCGTCGCCCCCGAACAGTATTCCCAATACAACTGCCATTCCGCTTACCGTACCGCATACCTCACGCATTCCGCCTATTCCGGTACCAAGCGGCTGTGTTATCAGTGCAACCGTTTTCGCGTCATAACCCAGCATATCCTCAAATGCCATCACCACCGACTGGGTACAGTTGTAACCGCTTAAATATAATCTTTTTGCTGTATCTCCTCTTGTCATAGCTACTTCCTTTCATTTTCCGATAAAATTTATATACACATACGTTAATGCGAATATTACCGGCTGATGTGCTATATATATGTACAAAGCGTATTTCCCTACTATCTCAAGAAACCTGCTGTGACGGTTATAAAGCTTATCCGATTTAAGACGGGAGGTGTGTTTCATCATATCCGCGAAATACGCACCTGCAAGAAACAGAAAAAACCATGGTATCAGCGGGAAATAATCCGATGATACAAAATGTCTTGTCGGAAACCCTATCGGAAACATAAACTTGTTTTTATATAGCACCTCCGGCATTTTAACAAGCCTTATTCCAAATATGCCCATGTATTCAAGCTTTATACCCCATGTTACCATAAATAGTATCATACATACGCCAAACGATAGGCGGGAGGGGAGTTTTTCGATGTACTTACCCGTTATCCAGTAGAGTATCATCACCGCACTCAACATATTGATAACCCCGAAATATATCGCTATTCCCGATATGTACTTATCCGCCACAATCGTTACAGCATTTATTATCAACGCCGGTATCATCAATATTAGTCCACGCCTTAAATTTGAACGGCTAAGCTTAGTACATATCCCCGATATAAACACAAACGGAAACGGTATCACATAATGTATCGGTTCCAGTACTGCAAGCATTGTTTTCCCGACCGGCAAACTAAATATATTTCCCCATGTAAACGCTGTGTGATACGCTATCATCACTATTACGGATAATCCTCTTATTTCGTCAAGTATGGGTATACGCTGTTTTAATGTCTTTGTTTCAGACAATCATTATCTTTCCTTTCGATTTTTTTATATCCACCCTCCAACTTCATAGAAAGCCGGTAATATTATGTTTAGTATTGATTTCACCGCTACCACAAAGAAAAGCATTATCTTAACGCTGTTCGCACTGTTCTTCATGTCATGCGTGTTTCTGCTGATGATAGGCAGTTCGTTTCACACAATGTCACCGCCCGACACTTATCTTGGCATAGACAACATCGGAGAAACTCCCGCTCAAAGAATAGAATTTCTCACCAGACTTGGATACAACGTTAACTCCTCATCAGAAGAAAGCCAGAACATCAGAATACCCATAGAGTTCGGAGATGTTTACACCAATTACAACACCCTGCAAAAACAAAACGGTACAGACCTTTTATATTATCGTGGGGCAGAGTGCGTCCGCTATACATACCTGAGCGAAGATGACGATAAG
Organism: uncultured Eubacteriales bacterium; assembly: GCA_900315715.1. Taxonomy (GTDB): domain Bacteria; phylum Bacillota; class Clostridia; order Oscillospirales; family Acutalibacteraceae; genus RUG592. The sequence goes on along the minus strand of ONAH01000086.1, from coordinate 173 downwards.
CACATCAACCTTATTGTATGCGAAGGCAGGATTATCGGCGGAGATGAATGTACGGTTACCCTTGACGGTGAAATGAATGCTTTGAGAAAAGGGGAGAACGGTAAGTAGTGAATAGTGAATAGTGAATAATGAATAGTGAATAGTGGGCAGTGAATAGTGGGCAGTGAATAGTG
>ONAH01000002.1 GCA_900315715.1 uncultured Eubacteriales bacterium | reverse complement strand
GCTTGAAGTACTGCTTGTGTTATCTTTGCTTGAAGTACTGCTTGTGTTATCTTTGCTTGAAGTACTGCTTGTGTTATCTTTGCTTGAGGTATTGCTGTCGGTATCGTTTTTGTCCTCATATGTTTTACCGGTATTACCTTTTCCGAAAATACCGATAGTATATCTGAGAATCTCCAGAGAATCCGAAGCTGTCACTTTTCCGTCCTGATTTACGTCCGAAACATTTTGCTGATATCTGTTTAGAGTAACAAGATTTATTGTAGAGCGTAATACGATTAAGCTGTCTTTTGCGGTAATTTTTCCGTCTGAATTTACATCACCGCAGAGCGTGGGCGTAAGCGAAGAATTGTTTTCTTGTGATGTTACCGCAATCCCCGAAATACCCGATAACGTAAGCACGCACAATGCAAGTATAATTGAGAAAGTAACCTTAATGCTTTGTTTCATATTGTTTCCACTTCCGTTCTCATTTTAGTAAAAAATATTATACCATACTTACAGTATATTTATAATACAAAATAAGAATAATCAGAAATATTACCGAAGAATGTAAAGGCATTTGAAAGCAGAAAAAAGGAGAGAGCTTATACAATAAACTCTCTCCGAAAACTTTACTTAAATTTCTCAAAACCGCATTGTAAGCCGATTATTTATCCACAGGCTTCATAGTCGGGAAGATAAGCACATCTCTGATAGACGCACTGTCGGTAAGCAGCATTGCAAGTCTGTCGATACCCATTCCCATACCGCCTGTCGGTGCCATACCGTATTCAAGCGATGTAAGGAAATCTTCGTCAAGCATTTGTGCTTCGTCGTCGCCGCTGTCACGAAGCATTAACTGATGTTCAAAACGCTTTCTCTGGTCTATCGGGTCGTTAAGCTCAGAATATGCGTTTGCAAGCTCTCTTCTGGTTGCAAAAAGCTCAAATCTTTCTACTATCTCAGGAACGCCCTTCTTACGCTTTGTAAGCGGCGAAACCTCAACGGGATAGTCATATATAAATGTTGGCTGTACAAGGTTCTCCTCAACCTTCTCCTCAAAAGCAGTGTTGAGAATATTGCCCCATGTATCGGTAGCCTTTACTTCAAGATGAAGTTCCTTTGCTACTTCCTTTGCTTTCTCTGTATCGCCTATAAATTCGCTGAAATCTACGCCTGTATATTCCTTTACAGCCTCCATCATGGATACTCTCTTAAACGGCAGTGAAAGGTCTATCTGTTCGCCCTGATACTCTATCCGGTCTGTACCGTTTACAGCAAGGCAGGCTTTGTTGATAAGAGTTTCTGTAAGTTCCATCATGCCGTGGTAGTCTGTATATGCTTCGTACAGCTCAATTGTTGTAAACTCCGGGTTATGCTTTACGTCCATACCTTCGTTTCTGAAAAGTCTGCCTATCTCATAAACCTTTTCCATTCCGCCTACGATCAGTCTTTTCAGATACAGCTCAGGTGCAATACGCAGATAAAGGTCGATGTCAAGCGTATTGTGATGTGTGATGAACGGTCTTGCGGCAGCACCGCCCGGAATTGTGTTTAGAATAGGGGTTTCAACTTCTATGTAACCTCTGTTGTCAAGTTCTTCGCGTATGGTTCTGATAATAGCACTTCTCTTGATGAATGTATCCTTTACCTCCGGGTTCATGATAAGGTCAACATAACGCTGACGGTATCTCAGGTCGGTATCTTTAAGGCCGTGGTACTTCTCAGGCAGCGGCAAAAGCGACTTTGAGAGAAGTGTAACCTTTGTTGCATGAATACTTATCTCTCCGACTCTTGTTCTGAATACAAATCCCTCTACGCCGATTATATCGCCAATATCCCACTTTAGCAGACCTTTGTAAACTTCCTCTCCCAAATCGTCGATCTTTGCAAATATCTGAATCTTTCCGCTTCTGTCGTGAATGTCTATAAACGCAACTTTACCCTTGCCACGCTTGCTCATTATACGTCCTGCAACTGATACTGTTTTCGGTTCTTCGTCGTCCTTAAAGCTCTCTATTATCTCTTTTGCGTAAGCGTTTCTCTGATAAGTTGTTATTTCAAACGGATCGTTGCCCTGCTCCTGCAAAGCGGTAAGCTTGTCACGTCTTACCTGGAGCAGATCTCCGCCGTTTGCGGTCTGCTGTGTATTATTGTCACTCATACTGTTCTTCCCTTCATACTTTATATATATTGTTTTGTGCTGTTATCAGTTTATTACCTCAAGCACTGTGAATTTTACTTGTGCACCGTTGGGCAGTTTTACAACAACTTCATCGCCTTCATTACGGTTGAGAAGTGCTTCGCCTACCGGTGATTCGTCGGAGATTTTGCCGTTTTCGGGTTCTGCCTCATTTGCGCTGACAATAAGGTACTCTGCCTCCTGATTTAGCATATGGTTGAGAACTCTTACTCTGAAACCGTCCTCAATTACTGCATTCTGGAGTATAGCCTCTATATCTCTTATTCTTGCCTCAATCTGAGCCTGGGCGTTTTTAGCCTCATCGTATTCGCTGTTCTCAGATAAGTCACCGTATGAACGTGCAACCTCAAGGTCATGTTTTACTTTTTCTCTGCCTTCGCCCGACAGCTGAACGAGTTCCTGTTCAAGTGCTTTATAACCTTCGCTGGTAAGTCTGATTACTTTTTTCTGCATAAAAAATTAATCCCCCTTAGATTCAAATTATATTGTGTTTCGTATTTCAAACACAGTTACACATAGTTAATTATAACACTAATTCAATTTATGTCAAGGGGATTATGAAAATTCAATTTCGGTGCGTGGCTAATCTGGCAGTAGTGTTACCGCAAAAAAACCTCCCCGGAAAAGGGGAGGCGTATTTATTATTTTACGGTTCGTTTTTTGTTTGTATTTTCAGTTTCTCTGATAATATATATAGGTCTGCGTTTAGTTTCAAGGTAGGTTTTTGAGAGGTACATTCCCACAACGCCTATCCCTATAAGCTGTATTCCTCCAAGAAACAGTATGATACATACAAGTGACGGAAATCCTGCTGTCGGATCGCCGAATACCAGGGTTTTTATCAGGTAGAAGCAAGCCATTATAAACGCCGCTACGCATATTATAAATCCTGTTATAGACGACAAGTACAGCGGGGTGGTTGAGAATGCCATTATTCCCTCAATGGAGTATTTGAAGAGTTTCCAGAACGACCACTTCGTTTCTCCTGCAACTCTCTGTGTGTTGACAAATTCAAGCCACTTTGTCTTAAATCCTACCCAGCCGAATATTCCCTTTGAAAAACGGTTGTATTCCTTCATGGACAGAATTGAGTCAACCATTTGTCTTGTCATAAGGCGGTAATCTCTTGCACCGTCAACAATTTCTGCGTCGCTCATCTTGTTGATTATCTTGTAAAACATTCTTGCACAAAATGACCTTATGGGCGGTTCGCCTTCTCTTGTGGTGCGACGTGTTCCCGCACAGTCGTAGCCGTCCTTTTTGACTATCTTGTACATAGTCGGCAGCAGTGACGGCGGATCCTGAAGGTCTGCGTCCATTACCGCTATAAAGTCACCTTTTGCGGCTTCAAGCCCTGCAAGCATTCCTGCTTCTTTGCCAAAGTTTCTGGAGAATGAAATATATCTTACTCTTTCGTCCTTTTTGCGGAGATATTTTAGCATTGACAGCGTTTTGTCCTTTGAGCCGTCATCTATGAACAGAAACTCAAATTTTACATAATTCATCTGCGATGCTATTTTTGTGATCTCCTTATAAAAAGTCGGAAGTGCCTCCTGCTCATTGTAGCAGGGTACAACTATGGATAACAGATCCATTTTCAATCCTCCTTATTCTGATTTTCTAATCTTCTTGAGGGGGGATTTTCCCTTTGCTTTGAGTTTATCGTTTATGCACATCAGTATAAATGCTGTTAGAGCAATTACTGATATTACAATACCCGGTACAAATCCTTGCGGTGTGTACTTGAGCTTTATGGTGTGTGTACCCTTTGTAAGCTCTGCGGATAAGAACACTTCCATAGCTTCCTGTGTCTTTACCTTCTTGTCGTCTACGTAGAGTGTCCAGCCCTTTTCATATGGAATAGAGGTGAGCATTACTCCGCTTTTCTGTGTGTCGATTGTACCTTCAATATAGTTGCTTGTGTATTTTGTTACTTTTAGTCCTTCGTCTGCAAGCTGTGCGTAGCCTTCGTCAAGTACTTCTTTGTTGAGAACGGCTGCACCTATTATGTTCTTTCCGCTTTTGTTTGAATTTACTCTCAGTATAAACTTTTCGCCCTTGTGGTGGTATCCGCATGAGAAGATGTATCTCTGTGCTTCGATGTTGTAGGTGTGCGTCAGAGAGTCCGATTCAACCGTTATCAGGTCGTTTGATTTTACGTTTGCCCAGGCGAAATACTCTCCGTCCTTTGTTGCTTCGTACTCAACCTCTATTTCTCCTGTGCTGTTGCCTTCGGTATAGCTGTATGAGTACATACCGCTGTCGGTTTCTTCGTGTTTCATGTTCAGGCAGTTGAACGAATTTGGTCGCAATATTGTGTAAACATCGCTGTCTATTCCTGTTGACGCTGAGAACACCTTGTTTTGTGTGATAAACACATTGTCGTTTACCATTTCTACGTCCATTATCGCCTTGTCGGACATATATGCTATCGGCAGGGTGTATTCGTTGTAATACAGGTCAACAAGACCGTCTGACGAAGTTTTTTCGTCTGAGAGAGATATCATACCGCCCTTGTACTTATCTCTTGAAATAACGTACTTTACGCCCGAATACATCGACGTTACGGGTGATGTGAGAAGATACTGATAACTGCTTCTCTTGGATACCATACCGAAACGGCTTGTAAAGTCTATAACGTTTTTGTAAGAGGTTGAGGAGAACTGTCCAATGCCGTTGTAGCCGTAAATCATGCCGTCGTTCTTTGTGGAGTAGTACTCCTGGTCAAGCCTGAAAAACTCATCTCCGCTCTGTTTGTATGCGTAATCAATAAGTTCCACAACGGCTTCTTCCTTATCCGGATAGTTGTCGTGGCTTGTCGTTCCGACTGAGTCAACGCCTATACTTGCTTCAAGACACATCTCAACTACTATCAGCACGCTTGCAAATATTATCAGCAAACGTTTGTTTATGAGTTTGAACTCATAGAATGTCATCATCAGTATGTACAGTCCTGCTACTATCAGACTGCCTATAATTGCCTTCTGGTCAAGGTAGAATACTGTAATACATACCATTGCTACTGTAATAATGCACATTCCTATTATATCTTTTTTGTCAAGTTCTACAAACGATGTAAAGCCCCTGTAAGCTATCGCTATTAGAACAAAGCTGAATAAAAATGCAAATCTGTACGGTATCATGTTCGGAAAGTGGAAGCCGTGCCAGATATAGTCAAGGTAGTTTATGTTAAGGCTGACAAACAGCAGTCCAAGAAGTGAGAGGTATGCAATTTTCTCTCTGAGAACAATATTCTTTGACCTTGCAAAAATTACAACCAGAAGTATGCACACAACGCCCGAACCGACATTCGGCAGACCTTCCATGGTTGTAGTCTTGTGGAAGCTGAACAGGTTCGCAATTATCTCCATAAAATTGTTGTATATTTCAATTTTGTCTGGGAACTTGTCCTCAGAACCGACAGTGTTCTGAAGCTGAATATATGATGTAAGCGTTATCGGAAGCGTCATGCACAATGCGATAACTGAGTAGATTGCCATTTTGATAATATTTTCGCAAACTTCCTCAAACTTTGATTTTTTGACTACGCTTGTTACAACAAACCACAACAGTACAAATACGCATATCATATAGCCGATATAGTAGCTTGATACGAACGCAATCGCAAGCGATATTATGTACAGCTTGTATTTATTTTCATTGACGATGTAGTATACTCCCAACGCCACAAGAGGCATTAACGCAACGCTGTCAAGCCAGATAGTGTTCCAGTAGTAACCCATGATAAAGTCGCAGAACGAATAGCAACAGCCGAATGCAATCAGAGAGAGGTCGTTTCTTTTGTAAACGCCCTTGAGGAATATCGCCATAAACAGGCTTGCACACGCTATTTTTGTCATCATAAAGACAGCCATAGCTTCTCTGAGGTACTGGACAGGAATAAACAATGTAAGTAAGTTGAGCGGACTTGCGATGTAGTATCCTATCATTGCAATAAAGTTTGAGCCGTAGCCGTTTCTCCACGAATACAGCATTGAGTCGCCCGTTTTTAGCTTGTTCTGAAACTCCTTTAAAAACGGCAGATATTGTTGTTTGCAGTCGGAGTATAGCACCTGTCTGTCGCCAAACGGGTATATCCCCGCACGGGCAAACACTACGCCCATTATGATAAACGGTACTATGAACGACAGTATTAAGAATAGCGGTGTTTTGCTGATTTCTTTATCGTCGGGTTTTGGCAGAGAACGTGCGGGTTTTTCTTTTTTTGTGTGTTTTGGCGACGGTTTTTCGTCTGTTGTTTCGACTGTATCTGATTGCACAAGAGTATCTATGTCTTTATTGTTGTCGTCGTCATTGTCGTTTGTGTCTGCTTGTGCAGTTTCTTTGTCTGCAACGGTATCTTGTGCCGAAGGTTGTTCAGCAGATGATACGGTTTCGTTTTCTAAGACAGGAGCGGTATCAGGAGTATCAGCTTCCTGCTGATTCTGGGACACTGCACCGTCGTTTGAAGTTTCGGTGTTGTCCGGGTTTTTTGTTATTTCCTCCGTTTGTTGAGTTGTTACCGGTGGTTTAGGTTTTTCGGAGTATTTTTTCTTTTTCTTTTTTGCCAATGAGTATTCCTCCTGTCTTTAGTATTAGTATATTTGTAAATAAACATAAAACGCGGTTTTTTAGGTATGTTTTTTGTTGATTTTTTTGTGGATTAAAGCTCAAAACTGCTCTTATCGGGGAGAAGTTTTTCGAATGCTTTCTTTACGCCTTCTTTTTTCTCTTCAAAATCATTTGTTTCCGAAGTATCGTTTATGCATAGCATACAGTGTTTCTGTGAAGTAATATCACGCAAAAGCTGAGTATAATTTTCGTCTTTAACGTGGTAGCAGTATGCAAAGCTGTCACGCCTTACTGTAAATTCACCCGACGCAAGCTGCCAGTATTTCATCAGCCATTGGTTTACATCGCCCGTACGGCGGAACTTATGCGAACAGGTTGTGTTGAGAACATCGGCTTCTTGTTCCCACAAAGTATTAAAGGTGGATTTTTTGAATGAGCTTGGCGTATGCTGATAGTAAAAGCCCTGAAAATACCACCAAGGGGTAAGAAGGAAAGTTCTCATAATATTTTTAAAGCCGTTCTTAGTGTCGAACCATTTTCTGAAATCCTTTTTAAGAACAGCTTTCTTTACAAAGTGCTTGTTAATAATTGTAACGTTTGCTCCGTTAAAAAACCCTGCACTGTCCTCATTGAAATACAGGCAATCCAGTGCAAAAGTATCGCATGGCTTGTCGTGCTTAAAGAAATCTGTGGGTTTGGTTGGAGCGGTAATAAACATATCGTCGTTAAAATAGACGAAATTCTCAGCCAGTCCTTTAATTCTGTGCAAATTAAGCTCAATCGTGTGCGATGAAAAAGTCGGTAAATACTGTTCGGGGATATAATCCCTGTGATTTACGATATTAAGCTTAGGGTTTTGAGTATTGAGCCAAGGTGGGAGATGTCCCCATGTTACAAAATGAACCTTGTTCACCCAAGGGGCAAACTTCTCCACACCTCTGAACCAATAGCGAAGGTTATCCCAATCACGAAAACGCACTTCGCTGTTGGCATGTGTTTTGGGAGCGTCGTCGTACTTATCTTTCTCTGCTCTCCATTCGGAGTCATTTCCGTCAACCCAAATTATAACAAAATCTATTGGTTTTACAGTTTCCGCCATTAATTCCAACGCTCCTTTATTGCCTCGTAGTTTCTCTTGCAGTTGTCGGTATCGTACAGGGTAAAGAACTCCTTGTGACGGTTGAGATACATCTGGTCGTTCTCAAAACCACCCTTTGCGGCTTTGAGAACGTAGTCAAGCAGGGAGTTTTCATCAGAAAATACTGGCCCGAAGCCGTCCTTTTCGTAGTCGTAATATCCTTTGTGGTAATGATGCAGGGTGTAATCCTCATAATCAAAATGGAAATATGCCAGAGGTTTTTTCATATATGCGAAGTCTATCTGCACGCTTGAATAGTCTGTAATCATAAAAGCAGAGCTTTTGATTAACTGTTGTACGTTAAAATGTTCGTAATCGCAAATCGTGAGATACGGGTTGTCGGTTTCGTACATATCAATAAAACGCTGTGTATCTCTGTGCGGACAGAACATAACCGTACAGCCGTACTGTTTGCAAATTTCTTTCAGACGTTCGCTTTTAACGACGGAACTCCACATCTTGTAATACTTGCTTCCTGCAAAGTTTTCTCTGTCACGCTCAGGATTTTTTGCAAGTGAGTTTGTGCCCAGCCAGTCACGCCATGTCGGCATAATAAGTATCTGAGAGGGTACCGTATTAAAATCATGCAGTTTGTCGAAGCGGGGCAGTCCAAGAAGCTGTACTACGCCCTCAGGATATCCGTAACGGCTGTTTACATACTCCCATTCACGATAAGTGCTTGTGACAAAAAGCGACATTTTAGTGTTTTCATAATATAAAAATTCTATATCGGTGAGAATAACGCCATGCTGGAGGAAAACTCTGTTATTTTTGAGAATTCCGTAAACCTCAAGCAGGTAGCATACCGCAAAGTTTGGTTTACCGCCTTTTTGAGAGCTGATATTCACTCTGGCGGTGAGGTAGAGTATCCAGTGCATAAAACTGCCGTATTCTACCGTTTTGCCAAGGCTGTTCACCTTATCAAAGTCAACGCTTGTTTTATGTACGGCGAAAACACAGTCCTGTTCGGGGTGATTTTCTCTTATGTACTTAAACAGCCAGTACCCGTTATCGGAGGCTTCCGTTCCGTTGTCGCAGATAAGCCAGAGGTCTTTTCTGTTTATTCTGTAAACAAGCGATATCGGCAATGCAAAAAGAAACAGGAAAATATGAAGAATATCAACAGGCTTTACGCCCTTGAACTTCTCAATAAATCTTTTCATATAAACCTCTTATGACATAAATTCCTCATATTTCGGAAGAACTTCTTCACAGCTTCCCTGCATTTTGATTTCGCCTTCGTGCAGCCAAAGTATGCTGTCACAAAGATTCTGAAGTGTTTCCGAACTGTGAGAAACTATTACCACAGTTCTGTCTTTATTGGTGATAAGGCTTCTCATTTTCTCATAGCTTTTTTTCTTGAACTTTGCGTCGCCTACGGAGAGAACCTCATCAATCAGCATTATTTCTGTTTCAAGAATAGCGGTAATCGCAAACGCAAGTTTTGAGTACATACCGCTTGAGTAAGTCTTAACGGGACGTTCGATAAAGTCGCCAAGTTCAGAAAATTCGATAATATCATCAATTTTTTCTTCGATTTCGGCTCTTGAAAATCCCAGCAGCATGCCCGACAGATAGATGTTTTCTCTGCCGCTGAGCTTATTCTGAAATCCAACGCCGATCGACAACAGCGATACGGTGTGCCCGTGCAGGTCGATAGTACCCTCATCGGGTGCAAATATACCTGCAATAGCTTTAAGCAGTGTTGATTTACCACTGCCGTTTTTGCCGACTATACCAAGTATCTGTCCTTTGGGAACTTCAAATGTAACACCTTTAACTGCCTCAAACATTTCTGTTTTTTTGTACTTATGAGGAGCAAGGATAGTTTTTAGAAGGGATACTTTTTTAAACATTCTGTATCTGATTTTGACATCAGACACCGATATTGCATTTTCCGTAACTTCTGCCATAATCAAATCACCTTTACATAACTGTTTTCAAATTTATAAATAATCTTTACGCCTACTATTGACATAAGCAATCCGGCAGCAAACCAAATAAGCAGCATTAACCAGTGAGGATCTTCGCCATACAGCATAACTCTTCTGAGATCGGTAATAACAAGTGCAATAGGGTTGAGTTTAATAAGAAGTGTATCATACGGTTGAGGCACTTTGCCCTTGATGTTTTTGCCGATAGGTTCGATTGAATAGAATATACCGGACAAGTAGAAGAAGAGCTGGAGTACAACAGTAATAACGTTGAGCAAATCTTCAACGAATACGCCGAAATGGCTGATTATCGTGCTCAGACCGAATGTTACAACTACAAGCACCATAGATATCGGAATAATCCAGACAATTCTCCAGTTAAGCGGAACATGGTAGCCTATCATTGTAATAACTACAAGAAGGTTGGAAACAACCATCTTAAAGCCATACACACCGATTTTTTCAAATATAAACATATATTTAGGTACATAAACCTTAGTGACAATCATTTTCTTTCCCGAAACGACCTTAACGCTTGACTTTACAGTTTTAGAGAAGAAGGTCCAAGTGTTCAGCCCCAAAAACACAAACACAGGAAAATATTGAACATTACTTTTGAAAACTACTACTGCGATGAACGAATACACAAGCATATAAAGCAGAGGATCCAAGAACCACCACAACCAGCTTAAAAACGAATCTGCAACCTCTGAATTCAATTCGGCTTTAGATGAGTAAACCGTATAATTGAAAAAACGCTTGAAGTCCTTAATAAATCTGCCCATCGACAACCATCACTCCCTTTTTCTTTAAAATAATCACAATTATCTTGATTATAACATTATAACACGAAATTTGCAATAGTAATTTTGCCCCTATTAAAACAGCTTAGATGTAAGAACTTAGTTATATTTATTAAGGAAATGTAATGAGTGTTTTCACACAAAACAAAACCGCAGACTCTAGTGCATAAAGCCTGCGGTTTCGTTATGTTTATTGCGAAATACTATTCTTGATTTGGTGTACTTGTTTGACCGTAAGAGAACAAAGCTGTGCAATGCTTTCACCGGTGAAGTTACCTGTACGCAGCATGTTTTCGGCAACGTCTGCACGGCCTTCTGCATGACCTTCTGCACGGGCTTCAGCACGGGCTTTTTGTAATATCCTCTCTAAAATCTCACACATAGCAATAATACCCTTTCACAAATGCCGATTATGCCGAAATCTTTTCCTTTATACGCAGAACTTGCTCAACCGTAAGAGAACAAAGCTGTGCAATGCTTTCAACGGTGAAGTTACCTGCACGCAGCATGTTTTCGGCAACGTCTGCATGACCTTCTGCATTGCCTTCTGCACGTTCCTTTTGTACTATCTTCTCTAAAAGCTCACACATTTTGTATTCCTCCTTTTCTGCTTTACCTGTTTTTATATCTGTAAATCTTTCCCTCAATTTATCCGCAGGAATATCCTGTGCTGCTTTTGAGGTAAAGCATTTGATAAGCTTTTCTATTTTTGTTGAACCGTCACCTCTGTAAGATGTATTAATATATATTATATGTTCGCCGTCATCAAAATATTTGTCGGTTTGTATTATCTTTCTATCTATATTGTAGATTGGCTCTCTGCCTTTAAGCACATCATTTTCCGTAATAAAGATAACATAAGTATCTTTTATCTTACCGAAATCTTCTCCCTGCTCAATTGCCCTTGTATCAAGCAGACTTGAATAATATCTTGCTCTTTTAACGTCTGCACCCTTATTTGCACGCTGTATCTCAATATCAAACAGTCTTTTTTCTGCGTCCTGTGCAATAATATCAAATATTACGGAACGTCCGTGAATATTCTGGAAGTCTGCCTGTGTCTTAACCTCCAATACCTCTACCTTAAAAGTAAATATCATATCAAGGACTTCTTCGATACATTCGGGGTGTCCGTCAAAAAACACCGTCATAAACACATCGTCCATAAGTGTCATTTCCTGAATTATCGCAAGGTTTCTTTCACGGTTTGCTTTGTTCATCGGGAACACCTCCTCTTATTTATTATATCAGATAATATTGTCAAATACAATAGCTTAACAAAAAACTTAGCCCCATACCAAACCGTACGGGGCTAATAACTATCTCATTCTGTAAACTCCGTTGGGATTTTTTTCAAAGAAATCCGTCATCGCATCAAGCTCAGTTTTTGCTTTATCCTTTGACTTGTAGATGCCTAACGTGATTTTTCCTCCCGAAAAAACCCCATGACCTGCGCATATCCCGAAAATATAATAGTCGGTTTCTCCCATCATCTCCGACATGTACGCATGAACAATTTCTGCAAGTGCCTCTCCTGATTGTGTTCTGATAAGCATATTATTCTACCGTAACAGATTTTGCAAGGTTTCGTGGCTGGTCAACGTCGTTTCCACGCTGTACAGATGTGTAATATGCTATAAGCTGAAGCGGTACGCATACAAGCATCGGCAGAAGTATTTCCTCAAAGCAGGGGATTTTAAGAACGTAGTCGGCTATATCCTTTGATACATCGCAGCATTCTTTGCATATCATGATTACCTTTGCGCCTCTTGCTTTAACTTCCTTTATGTTGCTTACAGTCTTTTCGTACAATGCGCTCTGCGTTGCAACTGCTATTACGGGCATATCCTCCGTGATAAGAGAAATTGTACCGTGCTTGAGTTCGCCTGCTGCGTAACTTTCGGAGTGAATGTAGGATATTTCTTTAAGCTTCAGGCTGCCCTCCATACTCAGCGCATAATCAAGTCCTCTGCCTATATACAGCAGACTGTCTGCCGTCATCAGCTTTGTTGAAATCTTCTGAGATATTTCGGTAGTTTGTGCGATTACTTTTTCGATAATATCGGGCATTTCTTCAAGCTTTGAGGTGTAGTATTTAAGCTTTTCTTCGTCAATCGTGCCCTTTGCATATGCAAGTTCAAACGCAAACAAATACATTACGGAAAGCTGTACCATATATGCCTTTGTAGATGCAACGGAAATTTCAGGGCCTGCGTGTGTATATATCAGCATATCCGCCTCTCTTGCGATTGTGCTTCCCATAGCGTTTACAATTGCAAGAGTTACAGCGCCCTTTTCCTTTGCAAGACGCATTGCTGCAAGGCTGTCGGCAGTTTCTCCGCTCTGAGATATTATTATTATCAAATCGCCTTTTCCTATGATAGGATTTCTGTAACGGAATTCGCTTGCTATATCAACCGTTACGGCTGTTCTTGCGATGTCCTCTATAACGTATTTTCCCACCATACCTGCGTGCATTGCGCTTCCGCAGGCTACTATATATATGTTTCTGATTTTTCTGAGTTTTTCGGGTGTTATTCCACATTCGTCAAGACACGGCATACCGTCTTTTATTCGTGGCGATACAGTCTGTTTTACTGCGTTGGGCTGTTCGTTTATTTCTTTTATCATGTAGTGAGGGTAACCGCACTTTCCTACTGCGTCAACGTCCCAGTCTGCTGTTTTGAGTTCTTTTACAACGGGCTGATAATGAGCGTCAAATACCTCTACTCCGTCATGAGATAATACTGCTATTTCGTCATGTTCGATAAGGTAGTAATCTTTTGTATATTTGATGATTGCAGGAACGTCGGACGCTATAAAGTTTTCATTTTCGCCGATACCTACTATCAGCGGACTTTCACGTCTTACGGCATACACCTTTTCGGGATAATCCTCAAACACTATGCCCAAAGCAAAGCTGCCTCTTAATTCCTGTGTAGTTTCTATTATAGCTTTTACGGGTTCTCTGATAAATCCGTAGTAGTAGTCAAGAAGCTGTGCTACTACTTCGGTATCCGTATCGGAAAGAAACTCTCTGCCTTGTTTTATAAGGAAGTCTTTTAACTCCTTGTAATTTTCGATAATACCGTTGTGAACAAGCGTTACCTTTGCACCGCTGTGGGGGTGGGAGTTGATGTCTGACGGTTCTCCGTGGGTAGCCCAGCGGGTATGGCCTATACCTGCGTTACCCTTTGGTTTGCCCTCACTCTCCATTTTTGCAACAAGGTCTTTAAGCTTGCCCTTAGACTTTGCAACGGCGATTTTATTATCTTCAAATACGGCTATTCCTGCCGAATCATAACCTCTGTATTCCAGTCGTGTCAACGCACTTACAAGGACATCTGAGCAATCTCTGTATCCTACATAGCCGACAATTCCACACATGATAAATCCTCCTAAATATTAGTTATAACAGCAATAATACTGTTATTATATGCACTGTTAATGCTAATTAGCATTATGATGAAACGTTGGAACGATTTGTGCAAGCAGCTTTAAGGTAAGCTCACTGTTGTTTGAATTTGCAGCCTCTTTAAGCTCCTGCAGCGCACCCAAAAACGAATCGGGTTCTATCTTTATCTGATTTCCGATAAAAATTTTTTTATTTGCAGTTTCTTTCAGTCCCTCTTCACTCATTAGAAGTTCTTCATACAGCTTTTCTCCGGGGCGAAGTCCTGTGAACTTGATTTCAACGTCCTGATACGGAACTTTTCCGTACAGTCTGATGAGGTTTTCCGCAAGTGTAACGATTTTTACAGGCTCTCCCATATCAAGTACAAATATCTCTCCGCCTTGTGCCATAGCGCCTGCTTTCAACACAAGTGAAACGGCTTCAGGTATTGTCATAAAGTAGCGGATTATTTCGGGATCCGTTACGGTAACAGGCTTACCGGTTTCTATCTGTCGTTTGAACAGCGGAATAACGGAGCCGTTACTGCCCAGCACGTTACCGAATCTTGTTGTAATAAAATCGGTATTTGTATAATTCTGTGCCATATACTGAATAATCATTTCACAGCAGCGTTTTGTAGCGCCCATTACGTTAGTGGGGTTTACGGCTTTATCCGTTGAAATCATTACAAATTTTTCTACGTTGTAATATTCCGCAAGAGTAGCGCAGTTAAATGTTCCGAAAACATTATTCTTTACAGCCTCCTCCGGAACGGTTTCCATCAGCGGGACGTGTTTATGCGCAGCCGCATGGAAAACTATGTTCGGGCGGTATGTTTTAAAGATAAGGTTCATTTTATCGTAGTCACGGATAGACGCAATAAGCGTTATAAGGTTAATGTCCCTGCCGTAATCCATGAATATTTCCTGCTGTATTTCGTAAGCGTTGTTTTCGTAAATATCTACAATGATAATCTGTTTTGGGGAATAGTTTACTATCTGGCGAACAAGCTCACTTCCGATTGAACCGCCGCCTCCGGTTACCATAACAACTTTATTTGCGATGTAGGATTTTACGTCTGAGGAGTCGAACGTAACGGGTTCACGGCCCAGAAGGTCCTCAATTCTGATATCCTTTGCCTGAGAGATGATAGGCTTATTATCCGTACCGTCTGCAAGCATTTCGGTAAGGTAGGGGATAATTTTTATCTTACAGCTAGTTTCGCTGGCGATGTCAAGGATACGCTTTTTTTCTTTTTCGTTAAGAGAGGGTATTGCAAGTATTATAAGGTCAACAGCTTCTTTTCTGCACCATGTGGGAATATCGTGAGTATTGCCTCTTACGGGAATACCCATAATGCTTGTACCCTGTTTATCGGGATCGTCGTCGATAAGGCACACAGGTTCATACTTGTGTGCGGGGTTTTTGGGATCCGTTGCGGCGTTTTTGATTTCGTCAAGAATCATTCTGCACGCTTTTCCTGCTCCGATTATCATAGTACGCTGTTTCTGGTATTTTTTTCCGTCCACAGCAATCGTCAGGAAAGTTTTTCTGAATATAAAGCGGAACAAAACTATTCCGACAGTGCCGAACACAAACGAAATCAAGATATACTGCCACCTGGGCTGAGCGTTGAACGTACTTGACATGAGTGCCGTAATGCCGGAGCCCACGAACATTCCAAGAACGCACGACAAATAATCTTTAGCGTCGAAGTATCGCCACAGCTTGTTGTAAGCTCCGCACACATACAGTGCGAAGAAACACATAAGCATATTTATCAAAATATATATGATAAGGCTTTTTCTTGATGAGTCTATCATTGGGTTGAGCCAGAAGAAAGACAACATAAAGCTTGCTAAACCGCCGCTCATAAATACGATGAATGCGTCGGCAAACATCAAAACGACTTTTCTGATATTCATTTTTTCCATAAGGTCTGCTCCTTTATGGTGAATTAACTTATACAATATTATTATACAACACAGTAAGGTAATAAGCAAACAGCAAAAGTAAACAAAATGTAAATTCTGTAAGATTTTTGTATTATTTGCGAATTTCCAAAAAAAAGCATTGTAAAGCCGATAACGGCGATAAGCAAGCTAATTATACTATATAATATATATTTCTGTCAAACAAAAATCTGTTAAACTAATAAATAACTTATGCACAGGCGATAAGTGCAGGGGAACGCATGGAGAAATAGGGGAAATTGCAAGGCGGTCATAAAGAAGCCGCGGATTTTTTTTATTAATCTCTTGACAATTTGGTTTGTATGTAGTAAAATATAAAAAGTAATTTGCCGGTGTGGTGGAATAGGCAGACACAAGGGACTTAAAATCCCTCGAACCACAAATTCGTACCGGTTCAAGTCCGGTCACCG
>ONAH01000131.1 GCA_900315715.1 uncultured Eubacteriales bacterium | reverse complement strand
TACCGCCGCTCACCTTGAAGCCGGTACTATCAGAGCAACCGAGTATATCTCCACTCCAAGGGATTCAAGACCTGACGGAAGTGAGTTTTATTCCGTTATCAGAGAGTGTAACCTAAACTATAATCCCGGTGTTACTCCTAACCAGGTGTTTATTACCGCCCTCCCAGACGCTGAGGCTGTATATAACCATCTTGTTAAAAACTATTCCGGAAACGACAAAATGTATTCACTGCTTATGTCCTCCGAATACACCACTATTTGCGTTGGCAGCGTGAAAAAACCAGGAAATACCGACAATTACCAGTGGGTTATTATCGCAAACTGATTTCATAATTTATAAACTATAAATATCGCTCCTTGCCTTTTGGTATAGGAGCGATATTTCTTTGCATATTTTTTTATTGGTCATGGTCACTCTATTTAAAACTTTATCACAATTCAACTAAAAATATTAGTTATTCTGCACAATCAGCATGTGAAATTTTAGTGCAACAAGATAATTTTATAAAAAGAATTAAAAATACGTTGATTTTTTGTGCAAACGTGATATAATTAATAATCAGTGGGGCATTTATATTTGATGTTTATGCTCGTGCTTTTGATTTTTTTGTTTTCAAAAGTATAATAAATTTGTATATTGAAGGGAGTTATTCCGATTGAAACAGTACGAACCAAATAAGATTTTTAATATTGCTCTCGCAGGACACGGCTCTTGCGGTAAAACATCACTCGCTGAAGCTATGCTGTACCTTTCCGGTGCATCCGACAGACTGGGTTCCGTTGAGGACGGCAACACTGTGCTTGACTTTGATCCTGAGGAAATCAAGAGAAAAGTTTCGGTAGTATCATCTATCGCTCCTATCGAGTGGAAAGGCAACAAAATTAATATAATCGACACTCCCGGTCTGCTTGACTTCCACGGCGGTCTTTATGAGGGTATGCGTGCGGCAGATACTGCTGTTATCGTAGTATCCGGCAAAAACGGAGTTAATATTGGTACAGAAAAGGCTGTAAAGCTTGCCGAACAGCAAGGCCTTACTAAGGTATTCTTTGTAAACGGTCTGTGCGACGAAAGTGCAAGATTTTACCGCGTATTTGAAACACTTAAAACAAAGTTCGGTCCAAGCGTGTGTCCTGTTGTTGTTCCGTTTATCGAAAACGGTCAGGCTAACACTTATGTAAACTTATTTGATTATAAAGCATATAAGTACGAAAACGGCAAGGTTACTCAGGTTCCGCTGCCTGATATGGGCGACAGACTTGAAGGTCTTAGAACAGCTATCAAGGAAGCTGTTGCTGAAACAAGCGAAGAATTGCTCGACAAGTTCCTCATGGGTGAGGAGTTTACACCTGAGGAGATTATTCTTGGTGTATCTCAGGGTGTTAAGGACGGCTCTATCTGCCCTGTATTCTGCGGCGATGCTCAGCTTACTTACGGTATCGATCAGTTCCTCAACAGTCTTGTGTGGCTTGCTCCTAATGCTGCTTCAAAGGGTAGCGAAATAGGTTCAGATCCTAACGGTGAAATAGTTGAAGTTGCTGTAAACAGCTCCGCTGCTACTGCGGCTCTTGTATTTAAAACCGTATCCGATCCGTTTGTCGGAAAGCTTTCATTCTTTAAGGTAATTTCGGGTAAGGTATCTTCAGATACTCCCCTTATAAATATGAGAACAGGCGAAAACGAGAGAATTACTAAGGTAATGATCCCGAGAGGCAAAAAGCAGGAAGATGTAACCTACGTTGGCGCAGGCGATATCGGATGTATTCCGAAACTTCTCTACACTAACACAGGCGATACTCTCTGCTCACCTATCAGAAAAGTTACTCTTGAGGGTATTAATTATCCGCATGCGTCTTACTCAATGGCTATCTCCCCGAAGAAAAAGGGCGATGAGGACAAGGTTGCACAAGGCTTATTGAAGCTCTGTGAAGAAGATAAGACACTTTCATTTGTTAACAACCACGAAACACATCAGATGGTAGTATCCGGTCTTGGCGAACAGCACCTTGATGTAGTTGTTTCTAAACTCAAGAATAAGTACGGCATTGAAGTTGTTCTTGAACAGCCTAAGGTTGCTTACAGAGAAACTATCCGCAAAAAAGTACAGGTTCAGGGCAGACACAAGAAACAGTCAGGTGGTCATGGTCAGTTTGGTGATGTATGGATAGAGTTTGAGCCGTATGAGGGCGAAGATCTGCTGTTTGACCAGAGAGTTGTTGGCGGATCGGTTCCGAAGGGCTTCTTCCCTGCTGTTGAGAAAGGTCTGCGCGACAGTATCGCTAAAGGCCCGCTTGCAGGATACCCTGTTGTTGGATTAAAAGCTACTCTCTATGACGGTTCATATCACCCCGTTGATTCCTCTGAAATGGCATTTAAAACAGCCGCTTCTATCGCATACAAGAATGGTATGCCGCTTGCTAACCCAACACTCCTTGAACCCATAGGCTCACTTAAAGCTATCGTTCCCGACAGCAACATGGGTGACATCATGGGCGAAGTAACTAAGCGCAGAGGTAGAGTTTTGGGCATGAACCCTGCCGAAAGCGGTTACCAGGAGATAATCGCTGAAGTTCCTATGGCAGAAATGCACGACTTCTCCGTTTTCCTCAGACAGGCAACTCAAGGCAGAGGTTCTTATACTTTTGATTTTGTTCGCTATGAGGACGCACCTGCAAACGTTGCACAAAAAGTAATTGAGCAGAGAAAAGCTGAGTTAGCTGAAAACTAAAAAACTCCATACTTTTTCATATTTTTCTTTCCTTAAAAGGGGAACGCCGATTTTACTCAGCGTTCCCCCACCTTTTTTTATCTTACATAAACATTGTTGCCGTTAGAATCAATAGCTACTATCAGCGGCATATCCTTTACCTCATAGCGGTAAATTGCCTCAGTGCCAAGATCTTCATAACAGATAAGTTCCGATTTTGTGATACTCTTTGCAATAAGCGCAGCCGCACCTCCTATTGCCACAAGATATACTGCACCATTCTTTTTCATAGATTCGATTACAGCGTCACTTCTCTTGCCCTTGCCTATCATTACCTTTAGCCCAAGATCAAGCAGTGACGGTGCGTATTTGTCCATTCTGTACGACGAAGTCGGTCCGCATGGACCTACGGCATATCCGGGCTTTGCAGGTGCCGCTCCTACATAATATATTGTCTGACCGCTTACGTCAATCGGCAGCTCTTTTCCTTCGTTTAGCAGCTCATACATTCGCTTATGTGCGGCGTCTCTTGCTGTATATAGATATCCGCTTGCAAGCACCCTGTCGCCTGCACTTAGATCTTTCAGCTGCTCTTCTGTTATCGGAAGTGTTATCTTCTTCATTCCGTTTTCCCCCCTTATATCTCACATTCCTTATGACGACAGGCATGACAACATATGTTTACTGCTACGGGCATTCCTGCTATATGTGTTGGATATGATTCTATGTTTACCCCAAGCGCAGTAGTCTTTCCGCCTAATCCCGCCGGACCTATGTTCATCTTGTTTATCTCCTCAAGCAGTTCTCTCTCAAGGGAAGCATATCTCTCATCACTGTTTGATACAGCTATTGAACGAAGTGTCGCTCTTTTGGCAAGCTGTGCGGCTTTCTCAAACGTTCCGCCTATACCTACTCCTACTACAATCGGAGGACACGGGTTTGGCCCTGCGTATGTTACCGCATCAAGAACAAACTGCTTTACTCCCTCTACTCCTGCCGACGGTGTAAGCATTTTTATTGCAGACATATTCTCACTGCCAAAACCCTTTCCACCTGCTGTTATTTTTATCTTGTCACCGGGTACAATTCTTGTGTGAATTACAGCCGGTGTATTGTCTTTTGTGTTCTTTCTATCAAAAATAGGATCGCTTACTACCGACTTTCTCAGATATCCCTCTGTATATGCCTGCCTGACGCCTTCTTCTACTGCGTCCTCAAAGTTTCCGTCACTTATTACAACCTTATCCCCATACTCTACAAAAAGTACCGCCATACCTGTATCCTGACATATCGGTATACATTCTTCTGCGGCTATCTTGTTGTTGTCAATTAACTGAGTTAGCACGTCCTTTGCAAGATCTGACGTTTCCTCTTCCCTTGCTTTGAGAATTGCATTTGAAATATCTTCGCCTATATAATAGTTGCAGTCCATAAAGAGCTTTTTTACATTGGCTGTTACTTCTTCTGCTTTTATTTCTCTTATCGCCATATTATCACTCCTAAAAAAATTTGTAATTTTATTATAAAATATTCCTAAAGGTATTTCAATATTATTTTTTCTATGTTATAATAAAAATACAATTTCAAACGTATTAAATTGTTTTTTTTATCTGCTTTAGTAAAAAATTTTAATTATTTCACGCAGTTTTCACTTTCGCCTGAGATTATATTATCATCAGGTTTTTCATCTATCATCTAACATCACAAATTACAAAAAGGAATGGTAACTAACATGAGCAAGATTTTAGTAGTTGACGACGAATACAGAATTCGTGAGTTAATCAAAAAGTACGCAATGTTTGAGGGACATGAGGTCACTGAGGCAACTGACGGTCTTGAAGCAATTTCTATCTGCACAAGGTTACAGTTTGATCTTATTATCATGGACGTTATGATGCCTGAACTTGACGGCTTTTCGGCATGCAGAGAAATACGCAAGAGAAGTTCCACACCTATCATTATGCTTTCCGCAAGAGGAGAGGAATACGACAAAATACATGGCTTTGAACTTGGCATTGACGACTACGTTGTTAAGCCGTTCTCTCCTAAAGAGCTTATGATGAGAGTTAATGCCGTACTTAAACGTACTGCACTTGATGAGGGACAAAAGCGTGATGTGTTTACTTATGAGGGTATGGAAGTAGATTTCAGTGCAAGAATTGTTACGATAGACGGTAAACGTGTTGATATGACTCCAAAAGAATACGAACTGTTCTTCTATATGGTTAAAAATAAAGGTATTGCCCTATCAAGAGAAAAGCTTATCAACCATGTGTGGGGTTATGATTTCTTCGGTGATGACAGAACTCTTGATACTCACATCAAACTGCTCAGAAAAAGCCTTGGCCCTTACAGCAAATGCATTGTTACTCTAAGAGGCGTAGGTTACAGATTTGAGGCATAAGCTCTGATGAGAACTTTTGATTTTTTCAATAAGATACTCCATACTAAAGACGGAAAATCACGCTGCTCTCTTATGATGTGGCTAAGTATGTGTTTCTTTGCTTTTTCCATTATAATGCTCATTATGCTGTGGATGTTTCAGGCGGTCTTTTTGGGCAGCTTCTATAAAGCTATTAAAACTAAAAACATTACAAGCTGTGCTCACAGTATAGAGATTAATATTGATAACTCCAGCATTAACGATCTTATTGACTATACCGCGATTAAAAACGATATGTGCATTATCCTTTGCAAAAGCGATTCAAAGGGTGATTTTGAGAAACTTTACACATCGAACGCAGGCTCTGCTTATTCGGTAAAAAGCCTCAACGCAGTAGATATTAATGATTTTTACACAAGAACACGTGCCAATGACGGCGCACTCATTGACATTGTTACTCACTCACAAGTATTTGATGATATTATTGAGAATATGCCCGAATTTAAAGGTGTTAAAATCGATAACAAACCCGAAGATTCTGAAAGTATTGTATATTCACGTTTGTTTGCTAATGAGTACCATACTGAGTATCTGTTAATTATTGACGCCGCTATAACACCATCATCAAGTATCAAACAAACTTTACGCTATCAGCTTAACATCGTAACTTTTATTTTTATTATCGTTGCTTTGGTAATGACGTGGGTATTCTCAAGAATAATCGCTCAGCCTCTTGAGAACATGAATAAAACCGCAAAAGAACTTGCTGAAGGTAACTATGATGTTGTGTTCAAAGGAACCGGCTATAAAGAGGTCGAACAGCTCAGTGATACGATGAATTATGCGACAAATGAGCTTTCTCAGGTGGATCAGATGAGAAAAGACCTGATAGCAAACGTATCTCATGACCTGAGAACGCCGCTTACACTCATTACCGGATACGGCGAAGTTATGCGTGATATTCCCGGCGAAAACACTGCGGAAAATATTCAGATTATCATTGACGAAGCTACACGTCTGTCAAGCCTTGTAAACGACCTTATCGACATCTCTAAAATTGAAGCAGGTACTATGAAGCTTGAGGCTTCTACTTTCTGTATCACAAAAACTATTGAGGAAATGTTCGGAAGATATAACAAGCTTAAAGAACAAGACGGATACTCTTTTACATTTGAACACGAACAAGATGTGTATGTATATGCAGACGAACTGAAAATATCTCAGGTAATATATAACCTTGTTAACAATGCCGTAAATTACAGCGGTGACAGCAAGGCAATCAGAGTTCGTCAATTCTGCTACGACAACAGAGTAAGAATTGAAGTAATTGACAGCGGTCCAGGTATTCCTCAGGATAAACTAAAAAACATATGGGACAGATATTACAAGGTAGATAAATCACACAAAAGTGCAAAAATAGGCACCGGCCTTGGATTGTCAATTGTAAAGACTGTTCTCAAACTTCACAAGGCAAACTATGGTGTTTTCAGTAAACTTGGAAAAGGTACTACATTCTGGTTTGAACTTATCAGAACTAATAAAGACGGCGAACCATGGAAATAAAAAAAGCGGTACGGATTTTCCGTACCGTTTGATTTTTATCAGTTAGTTCTTGCTGAAAAGTCTCAGAAATGCATTTAGTTTTGGGATAGCGTACCACGGTGCAAACCATATTGTACAGAATAACAATAATATCACCATCGAACGAATCGACAAAAGCACTCTGCCTTTACTAATCAAATTTATATTATCGTTAAACTCTGCGGGATTATCAGGGTTTACTTTTATTTTGTACTTCTCGCCTATACTTGGCATTTCACGTCTGTATCGGTTGCTTTTTTCTTTGAATAACCGTCCGTTCAACTCATAGATAATAGTAGGATAATAAACATCTATTGTAACTCCTCCAGAATCATTGCCTATTGATTTTGTTGTTTTTTGAACATCTACAATCTCTGCTTCTACCGTCTGGTATATTCTTTTATTCCGATAGTAGTCGTCAATCAGCCGATATAACACTGTATAACAGCCTACTGAAAAGAAAACTTCTCCCACAACCAGTAAAATAATAGTATTTGCGGGCATCGCTTCTTTTGAATCAAAATATATCAATACAGTAATGTGCATCATTACATGATAAATAGCCCCTGCAATTAATAAAATCAGCTTACCTGCTTCCTTGCGATTAGTTTCTATAAAAATAATGTTGCCCACTATTATGTATGCTATTGCTGAGTACAAAAAGAAATACCTTGGATTAATTATGCTTATTACTATCCACAAAACAAGAATTAGTATTTTTATTCCGTGAAAAATTATCTTAGGCTTCTTTACATTAATACCACCATTTTGCTCTGTGTAGTTATCCTTGTTTAGATTTAGATAGTCCATCTCTACCCCTCCCATAAAAAAACTGCTGTAGGCAAACCTAAACAGCAGTATAATTTCTCTGTAAGGAATACCTAATAATTAATATAATTATATCAAAATTCGGTATTTCTTTCAAGCTTTTTATTCATTTTATCAATATTTTATAGATATCATTCTTTTTAAACCCTGTTGCCTTTGCTGCCTGCTTTGCACTGTCGGATACGGAATTACCTTCGTCGATCAGCCTTTGAGCAAGCTCTCCTGCCTGCTCAAGCGTAAACTCCTTTGTATCGGTATCTTCTGCCGCTCCCTCAATAACAAACACAAGTTCGCCTCTTAGTGAACCGTCAGAATACTTTTGTGACGCCTCCGAAAGAGTGGTTCTGATAACTTCTTCATGTATCTTCGTTATCTCCCTCACTATGGAAATACGTCTGTCACCGAAAGCCTTATACATATCCGCAAGTGTTGCCGCCGCTTTGTGAGGTGCTTCATAAAATATCATAGTCCGCTTTTCGTTCTGAAGCTGTTCAAGGTGTTCCATACGGCTCTTTTTACTCGTACTCAAAAATCCCTCAAACGTAAACCTGCCTGTTGCAAGTCCGGATACCGCAAGCGCAGATATCACTGCACTCGGACCGGGCACCACTATCGTCTGTATTCCTCTCTCTGCGCACTGTTTTACAAGCTCTTCTCCCGGATCAGAGATACACGGCATTCCTGCGTCAGTTACGATAGCACAGTTCTCTCCGCTCTCTATCCTGTCGCAGATAATATCTCCACGCTCTCTCTTATTATGCTCAAAATAGCTTATCATTGGCTTTTTTATTTCAAAGTGGTTTAACAGCTTGAGTGTCACTCTGGTATCCTCAGCCGCTATAAAATCAACACTCTCAAGCACCTCCAACGCTCTCGGTGAAAGGTCGCCAAGATTTCCTATTGGTGTTCCCACTACATAGAGAACTCCGCTCATAAATAACTCTCCTTATAATCTCCGTATATATCTATCATTTCCTGTGACAATCCGCTTTCGGTTTCGCCCTCTATAAACAGCGCAGGCATTACGACAAGTCCTCCGGGATTTCCGCCTCGCCTACCCTCCGCCAAGAATAACTTCGGTGCTTTGCTGTATCTCTGCTGTACCATTCTAAGCCTTTTGGGCTCAATCCCTGCATTTCTCATAGATATAAACACATCACACAAACGTTCTGGCCTTTGACATATACAAAACCTTCCCCCATACCTTAACAGCTTTGCCGCCGTACCCGTTATATCATCAAGTGTACATTCTGTTTCGTGTCGTGCTATCTGTTTGTTTTTATCCGGGTTTACTATTCCGCCTCCGCCTATTTTATACGGTGGGTTCATTGCTACCATATCATACGAACCATACTCTACAAGTCCGTTTAAATTCTTTAGGTCTGCGTTCAGTACCGTTATCTTTTCTTCCAATCGGTTTTCTGCTACACTTCTGTTCATCATCTCTGCAGCACCACACTGTATCTCAACAGATGTTATATGTAGAGGAGGAGTATTCCTGCACCATATAAGTGATATTGCACCGCACCCTGCACCAAGTTCAAGTACTTTCTCGTGTTTTTTTGGAGAGGCAAAGTCTGCAAGCAATATTGTATCGGTAGAAAATCTGTTTTCTTCAGATACAATCACCTTTATTCCGCCTCCAAGCGGTTCAAAATGCTCCCCTTCTTTCAGCGCAGTCATCACATCTCAACCTCACTTACTTTGTCTTTTCTCTCGTCTTTTCTGTTTTCTTATTCTTCTTTTAGTTTTCATTTTTATATGCAAGTCCTCAAAACGATTTCGGAAGTGAGTGTTTATTACTGCTCCCATTAGTATAATATTAAAACACGAATACATCCAGATCAGAAATATCGCTATACTTGTAAGACTTCCATAAAACGATTTATATATATTACTGCCGTCGTTATATATTGCAAATATCGCTGAAAAAGCCGCAATCGCCGCTCCGGAAAACATCGCTCCCGGTATCTGATACAATAATCTGCGCTTCCCTGCCGGCACAAATTTATACATTACTACGCACAAAACCATTACGGTTGCTATTACATTTATGCTGTATATTTTCTCTGCAAGCGATCTGAATATTGATTTTGTTGAAAATGCCGCAAGCAATATGTCGTCGGCTGAACGTTCCTTTGTATAAAGTAACAGCAATAAACCTGCCAACGCAATCAGAAGTATCGTATATAACACCGAATAGCCTACCATAGATATATAGCTTCTGTTATCGTCCTCATCATATATAAAATCAAGCGACCGTACTAACGCAAGCATTCCCTTCGATGATGACCACAAAAGAAATACTACTGATATAGAAAATATTCCCATCTTTGATGAGTATGCCTCTGATATCAGCGACTCTACAAGATCATTTATTGCTTTTGGTGTAAGCCCTGTTATCGCCTGAGTCAGCTCCGCTTCGCTTATCCCTGTAAACGGAAGCATTGAGCATAGAAGTATAAATATTGGGATTATCGATATAAAGAAAAAAAAGGTAATACTCGCCGCATTCGTAGATAGGTTCTTTTCACCCATCGCCGACGCAAAAGTGATACTTTCGGTTACCACAATATTTTTCTTTATTCTTTCTATAAGAGCCGTTTTTTTCATATAGCAGTTCTCCTATCGATAACCTCACTCATTCTGAGAGTTCTATTATTATATGATATCATATTTTGCTTTTTCCTGCAATATATATTTGCAACAAAAAAATAAGACTCGCTATTGCGAGCCTTATAATAATAGCAAGTTAATTACTCCTCAGCAGGTGCGCCAACAGGACATACATCTGCACAGCTACCGCATGATACGCAAGCATCTGCATCGATCTCGTACTTGCCGTCGCCCTCAGAAATAGCCTCTACAGGACACTCAGCTGCACAAGCACCGCAAGAAATACACTCATCACTAATCTTGTAAGCCATAGTTCAAACCTCCTCCTCCTGAAATTTCATTACACATATTGTATCACATTTTATACCGAATTTCAAGAAAAAAGACACTAACACTTCACCAATTAATAAATTGTTTACATTTGGTTAGCTGACGCTTATTTCCTTTTTGTGTTATTATATAAGGTCTTTCAGTTAGTCTTGTATCACTCAAGTTTTTTCAGTGCTTCAAGTTCCTTCTTATCAACTTTTATCTGAGCGTCCTTAATTACTCTGACTTCGTTACTTTTAAATGTTGACGGTGCTGCCTCAGGCGCTTTTTTTAGTGTTACCTTCAGCACCTTCGTTATTGGGTTTGCCTCAACTACTCTGCCTTCTCCGTTCGGTGTACTTACTATTGCACCCACCTTAGGAATACTTTTGAGCAGTTCTGTATATGCCTCCTGCTCATACTTCAAGCAGCACATTAATCTTCCGCAAGTACCCGATATTTTCACAGGGCTTAGAGAAAGTCCCTGTTCCTTTGCCATCTTTATTGAAACCGGCTGAAACTCTCCAAGATACAAATTACAGCAAAACGGACGTCCGCATATTCCCAATCCGCCTAACAGTTTAGCCTCATCACGAACGCCTATCTGTCTTAACTCTATTCTTGTCTTAAACACTGACGCAAGCTCTTTGACTAACGCACGAAAATCCACTCTGCCGTCTGCTGTAAAGTAAAACAGTATCTTGCTGTTGTCAAATGTGTATTCCACCTCAACAAGCTTCATATCAAGATTATGTTCTGCTATTTTCTGAACACAGATTGAAAACGCTTTTTTCTCTTTTTTCTTATTCTCCTCAACCTGCGCCAAATCTTCTTCGCTTGCTTTTCTGATTATCTTCTTTAACGGATGTACTATGTTTTCTTCGCTTACCTCTTTATTAGCGATTGCAACCGTTCCACACTCAATACCTCTTGACGTTTCTACAATAACTTTGTCGTCAACATTCAATTTCATTTCCAGCGGATCAAAATAATATACCTTGCCGACATCTTTAAACCTAACTCCTATTATTTCTGCCATAAAGACCTCCTGTTTTTCAGTGGCGGCTCTGCCTGATTTTTGCACAATACCAGGTTGCCAATAAATTCATATTACAATTCTGCGAAAGCATTTTCTGTGCCTGTGCAGTCACATCTATCAAGCTTACCAAAGATTTTTTTCTCAGTACACGGGCAAGCTCCCTTATATAGGGCGGTTGTTTCCCCGTTGGAATAAACTTTTCCTCCAGCGCAATCGAAAAATACACGCTGAGCTTTTCTAATACCTTTTGGGCTAAAGCCTTATCCTTTCCAAGCTTACTTACTGTTGTAAGCAACGGCATTTCTGTATTCTGCGGAATAACATTTGCAATCTCCACAGCAAGTTCTTCTGCCTTTTTATCAAGCTCATCGGCGGCTCTTTTATTATCTTCAGACAGCTTATACAACGACGAACGTGACAGTACTGTTTTCAACACCACCGTTGATGATTCACAAGTTATTATAAACCTTACATTTTGCGGCGGTTCTTCAAGTATCTTCAAAAGTGCATTTTGTGCCTCTGCGGTCATTTTATCACTTATTATATACACCTTTGCCGAAGCTTCGTTGGGCTTGATATAACAGTCCGAAATAAGCTCCCTTATTTCGCCTACACCTACTGCCTGTTTCTTATCGGTAATTTTTACCTTATAAATATCAGGGTGTATATCTTTCTCCGCTTTTATGCAGTTGATACATTTTCCGCATGGTCTTTTTCCCTCTGAACTGCATACGCTTATTTTCGCAAGTTCTTTTGCCGCAGCCTTTGCCTTTATGCTGTCACGGCTTTCAAAAATAACAGCATGGGGCAATCGTCTGTTATCCATCAGTGCTTCGATTTGTCTGCAAACCTCACTGTCACCGATAATATCTTTTAAACTCACGCTGTCACCTCATCTATATAATATCACTTTTCTGTGTTTTTTGCAAATCAGTTTTCTGCCGTATTTATCAGTATCTGTCCGTTCTGTATATCTATTACTCCGTATTGACCAGGCCAATTTACTATCGCTCCGGGATTCATAATATACATTCCGTTATCATACTCCGTATATGGTACATGCGTATGACCGTACAACACTATATCGGCTCCTGCACTTCTGCCTGAAGTTTTAAGTTCCGTCAAGCCGTATTTCACATGATACGTATGACCATGCGTCATCAGTATCTTTACACCCTCTATTGTAATCAGCTCTGTATTCTTTAACATGCTGCACCAGTCGTTGTTTCCCCTAACTCCAATAAACATCTTTTCGGGAAATTCCATTCTGACGGTATTATAGTCTTGTTCACCGTCACCTAAAAACAGCACCACTTCGGCTTTACTCTGCCTGCGAACTATCGAACGAAACGTACTGTAAACTCCGTGAGAATCCGATACAACAAGAATTTTCACTTTCTTATCGTTCCTCCTCCCACAACCGTATCACCGTCATACATTACAAGTGCCTGTCCCTGTGTTATCGCTCTCTGCGGTTCGTCAAATACAAGCTTTATCTTATCTTCTCCTACCTGTACAGCGGTTGCCCATTGTTCAGGTTGAGAATATCTCACCTTTGCCTTAACTCTCATAGGTTCGTAAATATCATCTACTGAAATCAAATTAATATTCTCCGCTATTACTTCTCTTGAAAAGAGGTCTTCGTTTTCGCCAAGCACTACGGTGTTGTTTTCCGTATCTACACGAATAACATACATCGGGTGTGGTAATGCAAGACCAAGACCTTTTCTCTGCCCTACGGTATAGCATATTATTCCCTTATGTCTGCCAAGCACATTCCCGTTTTTATCTACAAAATTCCCCTCAGGATATTTCTTCCCCGTATATCTTTCTATAAAATCGGAATATTTTTCGTTTATTACAAAACAGATATCCTGACTATCATGCTTTTTCGCATTTACAAATCCATTTTCATCGGCAATTTTTCTAACTTCTGATTTCGTAAGCGTTCCCAAGGGAAACACCGTATGTGCAAGCTGTTCCTGCGTAAGAGAGTACAGTACATAGCTTTGATCCTTGCTCAAATCCTCAGCCTTTTTTAGAATGTATCTTCCCTTTTCTTCGCTGTACTCTATTCTTGCATAATGACCGGTAGCTATATAATCGTACCCAAGCTCCCTTGCTCTTAAAAATAGCTTATCAAATTTCAGATAACGGTTACAGTCAATACACGGGTTAGGCGTTCTGCCATTTTCATAAGCTTCCACAAATTTATCTATTACACACTCTGAAAACTTATCAGAAAAATTAAACACATTGTACTGCATACCAAGCGAATACGCAACGCTCCTTGCGTCCTCAACATCATCTAACGAACAACAAGTCTTTTCGCCTGTTTCGTATCCTTCGTTATTAAACAGCTTCATGGTTACTCCCATGCAATCATAGCCCTGTTCCTTCATCAGCAGTGCAGTTACACTTGAATCCACTCCGCCGCTCATAGCAACTAATGCTTTTTTATTCATAAATCAACCCAACTCTATCATTTTATCTATACATACTCTTGCCTTTGTCATCGTTTCTTCATCAAGTACGATCTCTTCTCCGCCGTTTCCTGTCATCGTATTATATACATCAACAAGTGTTGTGGCTTTCATATTTGGACAAATAAGGTTCTTTGAGATAGTATAGAACTTCTTATCGGGACATTCATACGCAAGGTGAGTCGCAATGGATATCTCTGTTCCTATGATAAACTCTTTTTTCTCTGATTTTTTCGCATAATCCATAATTGCTGAAGTTGATCCGACAAAATCAGCCTTTGCGGTTACAGCCGGAACACATTCGGGGTGTACAAGAACCTCTGCGTTCGGATGTAGTGAAATCGCCTCATCTGCTTCCTTTGCGGTAACTCTTGCATGAATCGGACAACCGCCCTGTAAAAGCATAATATTCTTTTCGGGCACTTGCTTTGCAACATAGCTTCCAAGATTGCAGTCAGGTATAAACAGTATGTTTTTGTTATCTATCTTCTTTACTATCTTTACAGCAGAAGATGATGTTACGCAAACATCACATACTGTTTTTAGATCGGTTGTTGTGTTTATGTAAGCAACTACCGTATAATCTGGATACTGTTCTTTTACTGCGGATATCATCTCTTTGTCCATCTGCTCTGCCATAGGACAGCCTGCTATCGGGTTTGCAAGATATACTGTTTTTTCGGGTGAGAGAAGCTTTACTGTTTCTGCCATAAAACGTACGCCGCACATGATAACAGTCTTGTTTTTTACTTCAGACGCTTTCACGCTCAATTGAAAAGAATCTCCTGTAAAATCTGCTATTTCTGTTATTTCCCTTGTCTGATAACTGTGTGCAAGAATACATATATCCTTTTCTTTTTTTAAATCTATAATAGCCTTTTGTAATTCGGTAATATTCATTTAATAAAACTCCTTTTCGTTTTAGATTGTGTAATTATTATATCATTTTTACGCACTCACTACAACAAATTTTTTTATTTTTATAATTTTAGATATAAAAAAGAACCGAACACCTTCTGATGTTCGGAACATTTTTCATTTTTCTACGTTAGAAATTAGCAGAAGAATACGTCCATTCTGCCTTCAATCTCATCATTGATAACGTAGTAAGCAGCCTGATCCTGCGGCTTGAGGTAAACCTTTACTGACTTAACTGCATCTGTGTTACCCTGAGCAGCATAAGTCTTCTTTACGTTCTCAACAACCTCATCAATTGATACCTGTACGCCTGAGAACTCAACAACTACCTCTGCCTTAACCTCAGCAGCCTTAGCAGTCTTCTTTGTTGTCTTTGCAGGAGCTTTCTTCTCAGCAGCTGCAACCGGCTCAGCCTTTACCTCTGTCTTAACTTCAGCCTTTACTTCCTCAGCCTTAACTTCCTTTACCTCTTTAACTTCCTCAGCTTTTGCAGCCTTAGTTGTCTTTGAAGCCTTTGCAGGAGCAGCCTTCTCCACTGCAACAACAGGAGCAGCAGCTACCTTCTCTTCTTTTACAGCAGGAGCAGCCTCAACCTTAGTTGCAGTCTTCTTCTCTGCAGTAGCCTTTGTTGATTTTGTTTTCTTTGTTGCCATAATAGATTACCTTCTTTCAATAACTTTTCTCTAAAACGCACACCGAATTATCCCGATGTTTTATTTTTTGCCTACTGTAATTATATACCTTTAATAAATAAAAGTCAAATTTTTATATAATAAATATAAAATTTCAGATAACGGCACTAATTTAGACAATTTTACGCCACAACTTTTGGTGTTTTGGTACAATCACCGGCACTAATTAACGGATAGTATTTTCATTATTGTGAAAAATACAGACACCCTTTTGAGTGTCTGTATTAAAATCTCATTATTTAAGGTATGTACCTGTTCCGCCTATCTGACCTTTTACTGTATTGCTTGGTGTATCAAGAACATAAATTCTTGCATTACCCTGACCGATAGTATCAGTAGTAAGCGTATTGTTAGTAACGGTTACCTTCTCACCTGTTACTGCTTCGTAATATGTACCATTAAGTACATCTGAGAATGTTGCACCGCCGGATACTGTTACAAGTACATAGCTGTCAACATCGCCTTCCGTATAACGACGCTTATACGCAAACTTACCCTTACAGCCTGTTGTTGAATACTGACCTTTCTGCAAAGCAGGAACCTGTCTTCTAATCATGTTGAGTTTCTGCAGGTGCTTTGCAAGAGGCTTCTCAAGCGTATCTGCAACCGTACCGCTTGCTTTATATTCACCGAAATCAGATGCTGTAACGTTACCCTCAACATAGTCGCCGAAATAAGCACGGCCTGTTTCCTCAAGAGGTAATTTACCTTCACCGCCGTCAATCACAACACCCTTCTTGAACTCAACCTCACTTCCGTAGTAAATACAAGGTATTCCTCTGAAAGTAAACATCAAGCTGAGGTTCTCTGCCCACGCTGCCGTACCGCCGCCAAAACGTAATTTGTCATTAGGCTGAGGGCCGTAGTCGTGTGAGTCAACATATACTACATTCCAAGTAGAGTCATTAAAGTACGGATCTTCTTCTTTAGCAAGATTAAACGCACTGTTTGCATCACTAAAATTATAGTGAACCGTAAAGTCTATTGCACCCATTCCAGAGAACTGGCTATAATCAGGTGTATGATATTCGTTGCCGTTAAGAAATGCATTTTTTGATTTTGGCTGAGCACTGAAATTCTTATCATTATCTGCCCAATGCTGGAGAGTAAGATCCATGTTAGCGTTGATACTTTTTCTGTCTGTATCAAAACTCCACTGATCAAGTAATGATGTATCCTGTTCTTTCCAAGTATAGAACTGTACAGACTCCGATGCATGTTCTCTGTACCAAATCTGTCCGTATCTTGTACAAACCTCACCAAACATATAGAAGTTATCCGCTTTGCTTGTAAGCTGCGGCAGGAACATAGCATTTAGTGTCAACCTTGACATATGACGTACAGTATCAACACGGAATGCGTCAACACCCATATCTATATAATTGCCGTAAATATCAACAAGCTTTTCTGCAACAGCAGGATTTTCTGTATTTAAGTCAACGCAGTCGCTTGCTATCTGACAATACTTACATGTCCAGTCGTCCCAGTTAAGACTTCTCCAATGTCCGTTATGGTAATAGTTATTCACATTATATTTATCACTTGTTGAGATCTTGCCTGTATCTCCCTTATCTTCAAGAGGAGATGCCGTCTTATTGTTAGTTTTTACTCCTGTATCTTTCATAACATTCAGACGCTGATCATACTGTGTCTGTGGTTTCTGCGACCAATACTCTTCGGCAGATTTAAGACCGTATGTATCCAACAGGAGATCGGTAGGTTTCATACATTTCTCAATGTCGCCTAAATCGGATATTGTGTCATACTGTTTCTCAAACAAAGGACAGAATGTTGCTTCACCGAAGTTACCTGTATGGTTCCATACAACGTCCTGAATTATCTTCATACCTTTTTCATGGCAAGCATCTATAAGATCTTGATATGTTGCACCGCTGCTCTCATATCTTGCATCTACCTTTGAGAAATCCATAGCGTGATAACCGTGATAATCGTAGCCGCTGCCGTTCTCTACAACAGGTGTTACCCATACTGCACTAAATCCCAAAGCCTTAATATAATCAAGCTTATCAATGAGACCCTTAAAGTCGCCTCTCCATGCCGGATCGGTATCCGGGTTATTATAATTCTTATCTTCCCAGCAGTGTACGTTATTGTCGGGATCTCCGTCATAAAATCTTGTTGTTACAACAAAATATATCGAATCCTCTCTGAGATCGCTTCTCTGATACGGATTTACATATTTGTGTATCGGATCTGCGGCTGACCACTGGTTTTTATAATACCAATATTCGCCGGATTTACTTCTTGTAAGCTCAGGTGATCTTTTGTCCCCTGAGATAAACTGCATATTTACCTTTGTTAGGTCGTCGAAAGTAAACTTATACCAGTTGTTGCCCATATCAGGATCCTTATCCATTGCAACTCCGGGATATTCTGTTTCAATATTTTTCGGCAGACTGTTCCAATAGTAAATCGTAGGCGCTCCGTCCTCACAATAATAGTGAACAGTTATGCCCTTTGCTTTGTCATCGGCTGCACTTGTTGTTACAACAGCAAGCGAAGCTATCATTATAAAGCTAAGTAATACAGCTATAATTCTTTTGAACGTCATTTATGCTGTCACTCCTTTTATTCTCCTAAAACTGCATATCGGCAGTATAGTCCGATTATGCGACCGTTCCATACTGCCGTTTTTTTAATACTATTATGTCAAATTCTCAAGGCCCAATGAAGCTCTCTGAATCTTAGAAGCGTCTTTTAGTGTGATAACACCGTCATGGTTTACATCGCCTCTTGCAATCTGAGCATTGGTAAGCTTAATCTTACCAATAGCCGCACTCTGAAGAATGTATGCATCCTTAAGTTCTACCTTACCTGTACGGTCAACGTCACCCAAAATATCTGTATCAACTTCTGTTGTTGTTTCAGTTGATGTATCTGTTGTTGAATCCGTCTGCGTATCGGTTGTTGAATCCTTCTGAGTATCCGTCTGAGTATCCGTCTGCGTATCGGTTTGAGTATCTGTTGTTACTACATCCTTAGAAACTACAACTGTACATTCTGCCTTGAAACCACCGTCATTAGTTGTTGCCGTAATAACAGCAGTACCCTCTGCAACAGCTGTAACTTTACCGTTAGAAACAGTTGCAACAGCTTCGTTGCTTGATGTCCACTTCACGCTCTTATCATCTGCATTGGACGGTGATACTGTTGCTGCCAAAGTTGTACTCTCTCCTGTCTTAAGTTCAGCCTTTGCTTTATCAAGCGCAATAGAAGCTACCTTTACAGGATTTACTGTTGTATCTGTATCGCTTATTGGATTACTTGTTGATTTAAATGTATATGTTACATCTACCGTCTTGTTGTTTACGGTATTATTCTGAATATACATCTTTACTGTATATTCGCCTTCCTTATCGGGAGTAAAAGTAACTCTGTTGCCCGTTGTATAGTAAGGTGTGTTTACAGCGCTGCCGCTTGCATCAAATACCTCTGCTTTATAGAACAGAATATTGTTATTTACCTTACCGCCTGCACCGTTAATAGTTACAGTTGTTGAACCGCCCTTCTGAATCTCTGAGCCGTTTGCAGGTGTTGCACTCAGGAATATCGGATCCTCTGCATTTGCAGCGTCCTTTATTTCATAATCAACAGTTCTGCTGTTAGTTTCTCCTGAGCCGTCCTTTACTTCGAAAAGAACTTTGTATGTACCCTCAGCAGTCGGACTCCAAACTACCGATTTGTTAGATGAGTAATCGGACAACACTTCGGTTGAAGTTCCGCTAACAGAGATCTTATACTGGAGATCTCCGCTGCCGCCCTCTGCGTCCATAGAAAGCGTGATTGACGCACCTACATACTGCGGTGACTCTAAATTTCCGCCAAATGAAATGATCTTAATGCCGCTTGTGTCACGCATTGACCAAGTACCGCCGTCAACATCATATAAATTACCGGTAATGTTTGTGACATCTTCTGTAAGCTTATCGCCACCGCCATCCTTGCAGACAATAATTCCCGTTAAACCACCTATATCATAAGG
This sequence comes from uncultured Eubacteriales bacterium, assembly GCA_900315715.1. GTDB lineage: Bacteria > Bacillota > Clostridia > Oscillospirales > Acutalibacteraceae > RUG592. Next base: position 290 of record ONAH01000131.1, on the reverse strand, counting down.
TAATTCAAGTGAAAATACATTGTCACCCTCTGACGTCATAGCCTTTCCGGGCCATTCAGGCTTACCGCCATCGCCCCAGTAATACAAGTACGGCGTTGTTGTTTTCGTTGTTTTAACGTAAATCGTTGTACCAAGTGTGTCCGCTGAAGCACTTATAAAAACACTTCCGCTGACCGCAAATATTAGTGCAAACACCAGTGCAACTGCCAGTGCTTTGCCTGCGGTCGATAGTTTTTTCTTAGCCATTAAGCATTTCCTCCTTTTATGCATACGTCGCATATTCTCTATTA
>ONAH01000193.1 GCA_900315715.1 uncultured Eubacteriales bacterium | reverse complement strand
TTTTTGTCTTTTTATTTTTCTTTTTTATTGCTTATGTTCTCTCTTGAAAAAAAGTTTGACAAAAAACTTTTATTTCGCTTCGCTGTGCTCTTTTTTAGTTGTTTATTATTTCTCAGTTTTCCATAACCCTCATTCCAATTACAGTAATATCATCATCACGACACAACTTGTTTCCGATAGTCGCCTCATCAATGATGTCGTTTACAAGTTCCTGAATATCCGCTCCCTCATACGCTCTCATCATCTCCCCTATCCAGTTATCGCTTATTGCTATTGCCCCGTCAGACACCATAACTACGATATCTCCATGTGTAAGCTCTATCATATCATGCGTTAGTTTTACATCAGACAATATTCCCGCCGGCAATGACGTCGGCTCAACACGATGTATTCTGCCGCTCTTTCTCACAAACGTAATAGGCGCTCCCGCTTTCATTATCTCAGCCGTTCCCGAAAACAGGTCTATACTAACCATATCTACTGTTGAGATAGACTCATCTTCCGATTTTACCATTAGCGCAGAGTTCGCCACGTTCAGCGAACAGTCAAAACTTAATCCTGCTCTTATCAGCTTTGTAAGAATACTCACCGCAAGCCCTGCGTCAACCGTTGCACGTCCGCCTGTTCCCATTCCGTCGCTTACGATAGACACAAACCTCCCCTGCCCATCGTTGAAATAGTTGTAGCTGTCGCCGCAGAGTGTACCTCCTCCGCAGTTATGCTGCGCGGAACCTACCTGTATATCGTATTTTGGCTTTTCTGAAAAAACCGCTCTGCTCCTGCCTCCGATGTTTGTTACCTGAGGTGTTTCAAGCTCTCTGCCACACGCTTTTGACACCTCTTTAACAATGTTTGGCTGTTTTAGGATTTTTCTGTCTTTGTCCGCCGTTTCAAGCTCCACCTCCATTCTGCCGAACCTGTCAAGCCTTGCGCTGCACTCAACCGGTACAAAACCGTTTGCTTTGAGATATGCGCACACACGTTCGGACGCTCCCATGTCATAGCTTTCGTAATTTTCGAACTCCGTTTTCAAATCGCCTAAAATATCCCCCAATCCGCAAAGCTGTCCTGCAACAACTCCTCTTATTTGTGATATTCTTGACTCTGCCGTTATAAAGTTCATATAACTTTCGTACTGCCTGTTCAAAGTTCTTGCCATTTCGTCAGACTTACAGCATTTTCCGTTTACAAGCTGTTTAATATTTTCGCCGCTTATTTGGCTGTTATTTTTTAGCAGAGGAGTTATTTCACAGAATTTATCCTCCTTTCTCTCCGCCTCACTCTGCCAGCAAAACGCTCTCATGCCGCAACGTGTACAGTTTTCCTCAATGCACTGAGTATATATGCTGTCAACATCTTTTGAATAATAATCCTTTAATTTAGACGCTACTGCATTTACGGTATCGGAAATACCCTTGAGCGCCTTTGACGCAAAATCCAGCCGCATTATTACAGACCTTCTCAAGCCGTCGCTTTCGGAAGTATCCGTATGCGCACAAACATACGACGCTATTCTGTTGCCTGTTTCCTTTGGCACGAACATAAATATTACCGAAGCTATGATAGTTTCATAAAAAAACGCCGCTGTTTCTTTTGTAATGCCGCTTTGCATTGAAGCGATCCCCGCACACACTGCAAACGACGCACACACCCACAGCTTTCCCGCATAAGAAAACAACCCCGCCATAAGTCCGCCGAAGCTGTACCCTGCCGCAATAAAGCCGAAGTTTTCCGAACCTATACTGAACACAATTCCCGTTGCAGTACCGCCGATACACCCTCCCGAAACCGACCCGTAATATGCACAAAACAACACCGCCGTAACAGCAAGTATTCTGCCGACGGAAATTCCAGAAAACCTCAGAGAGTTAGCCGCCAGCAGAAATATACACGCCGTCATTACGATACATGCGATTTCCTGCTGGTCATATGTAGTAATGCCCCTGCTGCCCGACGCCAGAGAAACACTCCTACCAAAAAAATACGCCCCGACCGCCGCAAGCGAAGCCTCAATCAAGCACATTACAACGTCCTCAAACCCTCTGCCCGTCACGATTATTATAACAATACCCGTACAAAGCAGCGGCGTCATAGCGACAAGCGGAGAAAACACAATACTGTCACGGATTTTTTCAATGTCATTCAAAAGCCACCTGAGCGCATATACTGTTATTACCGCCGCAGCATATCGAAAACTCCCCGTAGGGTACAGCAGGATATACCCCACAATTGAGCCGATACACCCCGATAACGCATTTTGATAAGGCACCGCCGCACAAAACGCCACTCCGAACGGAGCGTAACTTCCAAACACAGCGCCCCTTGAAACTACCGTTCCGCACAGAAAGTATATTACGTTAATAAGCAGCGTATTATAAATACTCCTGTCACCGAACACAAAAAACGGATTTTTTCTGCCAATCGAAATTGCCCTCATACACAACGTCCTTTCCATTAACAAAAGAGGATTGAGTTTTCAACACAAAATCAAATCCATGAGGAAAACTCATCATTTCTGTATATACATTGTAACAGTTTTGTTATAATAAACGTGTCGCAGTCGGTTGTCGCAAAACATTAGTTTAGGCTGAAAATATAATTCTGTACCGCCGTTTCCTTTACATCACACCAAATAATCTATAAGCACAGCTATTATTACAAAAACATATAGAATATTTTTCTGTTTGGTATATTGACATTTTTATTATTTATGGTAAAATTTTTTTAATAGTATAATGTGGATTAACCGACAACACCGCCTCAGCATACAATATAATATACTGAACAGGCAGCGTTTACACAAAATGCGTAGCCGGGCTATACAGCAGCAGTTGATTAATGACAAACATCACCTGTGGGACAGATAATCGTTCCGCAGGTGTTTTTTTATTCTTTCAACCTTCGATAAATATAATAAAAAAAATAAACAGACAGCAGGTGAGCACATGGACAACAACCGTATTGTAACAAAAGTATCCTTAGTAAGCATAATAGTAAACATCGCATTATCAGTAATAAAGCTATTGGCAGGAATATTTGCCCACTCAGCCGCCATGATATCGGACGCAGTACATTCCGCCTCCGACGTATTCAGCACGATAATAGTAATACTGGGTTTCAGAATATCAAGCAAAGCGCCCGACAAAGAACACCCCTACGGACACGAACGATTTGAGTGTGCCGCAGGGTTGATACTCTCCGTCATACTGTTCGTAACGGGTTTGGGAATAGCCAAAAGTTCCTTTGACACCATTATTTCGGGGGACTATCTCACCGCAAAAATTCCGGGAAGAGCGGCACTGATAACGGCGGTGATTTCGATATTATCGAAAGAAGCCTTATACAGATACACAATTATTTATGCAAAGAAAATAGGTTCGCCCTCACTCAAAGCCGACGCATGGCACCACAGAAGTGACGCATTATCATCGGTAGGAGCATTCATCGGAATTATCGGAACACGATTAGGCTTTGCTTTGTGCGAACCTGCGGCGTGTCTTGTAATATGCTTGTTCATTGTAAAAGCGGCATATGAGATATTCAAAGAGTCGCTTGATAAAATGGTTGACAAAGCGTGTGACGAACAGCTTCAGCAGCAAATGCGTGAAACGATAACTTCACAGGACGGAGTAGAGAAACTTATTGAACTTAAAACAAGAATGTTCGCCTCAAAAATATACGTTGATGTAATAATAGCGGCGGACGGTAATTTATCGCTTGAGAACGCACACAAAATCGCAGAAAACGTCCACCACAGCATAGAAAAGCAATTTCCCGATGTAAAGCACTGTATGGTACACGTTGATCCGACTTTTTGCAAAAACCGCCAAGAGGGCAAATAGTAAGTCACATAAAGCTTTCGTTATAAAACTAAAGGATATCTGAGGCAAAACTCATATAACAACTACATTTATTATCGGATTAGCACAAATAAAAAAGGGGGGAGAACCTGTTCACGGTGGTTCTCCCCCTATTTATTAACTAAAAAACATATTGACAATAAAATAGAAAATATCAATCAAAATTACGATTAATAATCATAAACTGAGTCTATACCGAAATACTCTTCAAGCGTCAAACCGCTCTCAAAGATTTTCTGAGCATTTTCCTCACCGACATATCGAATATGCCACGGCTCATATTTATAGCCAGTAATACTCTCCTTGCCCTGCGGATAGCGGATAATGAACCCGTACTCATGACAATGCTCAGCAAGCCACATTGCCTCAGGTGTTCCGATAAAAGCGTCGCTTATGATGTTACAGTCGATTGCAAGACCTGTCTGATGTTCTGAGTGTCCGGGACGTGCGGAGAACGTATCCGCCATTGACTGACCGTAATAATAAACATAGCCGTTGTAGAGATAATTCTGAGTTTCGTACGAACGGAAGCCCGACGAAAGATATATCGTAATACCGTCCTCAGCGGCACCCATTCTCAGCCTTTCGAACGCTGCCGCACATTCACCCGTTAAGCCGCCCGGATTATAATCCTTAGGCAGTGAGTACGATTTGTTTACGATTAATATGCCGTCGATATAAAGTTCCTGTTTGGGAAGTTCCTCTTCATCTTCTCTTGCAGTAACGACAGGCTTAGTGACCTCAACCTCTACTTCTGCCTTTGCGTCGGGATTGCTAACGGAAGTTACTGTTATCGTACAGCTGCCCTCCTCATTTGCAGTAATCATGCCTCCCTCATCAATGGTTGCAATAAAATCATTTGAGGTTGCCCATTTTACTTCGTAGCTGTCAACGTTGATAGGAGAAACGGTAGCCGTAAGCTGTGCGGTTTGTCCGACAGCCACACGAATTCTGTCAACACTTGGAGTAACGCTCTCAACCTTAGATTTTGGCTCATTATCCTGCGGCAGCATATTCTGTCCTTCGTCGCTTTCAAGGTATGTAATAGTAGGCTGGTCGTTATCATCATTCTGATTATTCTGTGTACTTGACGCAGCTTCCTTTTTAGGGCTTACGGTAACCTTGATACTCTGAACCGCATTCTTGTCGGACTCACTTCTTGCCATAATAACGCACTTTCCTTCGCCCAACGCAGTAATATTTCCTATTCCGTCAACCACAGCAATCTTTTCGTCACTTGTTTCCCAATTTAATTTATCGTCCTTATTCGGAGAAGCAGTCACGTTTACAAAAGTTGTTTCTCCGACTGTAATATTTATGCTTGTTTTTTCTGCGGTGAGTGTCTGTGACTCAACCTTAGACACTTCCTTTTTATCGGTATCAGATTTAGTATCCTTAGCCGTATCGCCGGATTTATCGTCACTACTTTTCGTATCTGATTTTGTAACGGAAGAAGTCTGTGTATCTTTAGAGGAAGGTTTATCCGCACTTTCGACACCGGTATCCGAACTCACGACGTTTTCCGTAATTGTACTCTGGTTATTCTGCGTCCGAACGCAGCCCGAACACGACAAAGACACACACAATGCACCAATTAAAAACATAAAAACACATTTCTTCATAAATACAACTCCACATCAAAAGGAGTCGGCCGAAAGTCCGACTCCTGTTTTTTACATAGAACCTAACGATGCTACTCTTGTTGAAAGATTATACTCAGTAATGCCGGTTCCCGATTTAATATAAGCACCCTCTACCAAATTATCCCAATAAATGCAGTATTCCTTACCGCCGATTCTTCTGATGCTCATAACACTTGGATCGATCTGATTTTCTACCAAAACATCGGAAACAGTAGCGGCATAAGGAGCTTTGCTGTTATATTTTGGATATTTAATTTCAGTTCTGTATGCAGAAAGAGCTTCTTTCATAACCATTTCGATAGTAGCACGATCAGAGTCAAGCACAGACTTTTTCGAGGCATTTATCGTAGTGGTAATAACAGGAATAGCAATTCCGGCAAGTATTGCAAGGATTGCAATTACAATAACAAGTTCAACCAAAGTAAAACCATTTTTTCTTTTTTTCTTTGACACTCTTTCACTCATAATCACAACGAATCCCTCCTATATTGAATAATATACAATATCAGGAATAAAAAGTCAACTAATAAAAAATAAAAATTAAAAAATACAATTCCCCTAAAAAATAATACACACAATAATAATAACACCCACGGAACAAAAGGAAAAAATCCTTTTTGTGTGGTGCGTTCCGGGGGTGTATTAAACTAAATCATATACGTTCGTGCCAAATCAGAACAATCTACAAGCTATCAAGCGAGATTTCCGAGGAAAGCGGCACCGATAACGCCGGCATCATTTCCAAGCATAGCCACGCATACAAGAGTTTGCTTATCATTATGCTTAGTATAACGCTCTTTTTCAACTATCTTCATGAGAGGAGTAATGAGGTTATCGCCCTCTTTGCTGATACCTCCGCCGATACAAAGAACATCAGGCTGAAAAATATTTATAACATTAACGATACCCGTTGCAAGGTAGCCA
>ONAH01000231.1 GCA_900315715.1 uncultured Eubacteriales bacterium | reverse complement strand
TCGGGTGTATCGGGAGTGTCGGGAGTGTCGGGAGTATCCGGTGTATCGGGGGTGCTGGTTGGAATAGCACGCGAACCCTCCATAATATAGCTGTATTGCGGATAAATAAGACCTTCATCAATATCTATGCCGTAAAAAATCACCGTACTGTCATACACCTCAACAAGATATCCCTGTGAATTGTATCCTTTGCCGTTGTTGTAATCAAGTTTGTTATTTTTATCGTTTGGCATGGTCGTACCGACCACAGCGGGATTATGTATCATATTGCAGGCTGTGCCGTTTTCGTTGGAGTAATTATAGCCCATGCTGAAATCTTCGTGAGTATGTCCTGAAATATGGATAATTCCCTTATAATTTGTGAGAATATCTTTTAGCCATATCGTAGAATCAAAATTGGGATTCAGAAGTCCGCTGTAATAGGGATTATCTATTCTGTCGCCGGCACCAAATCCCTTAATAGGTGCGTGTTCGATGAGGTAGATGTTTATTCCTGAGTTGTAATAATTGTCAAGCAGGCTTTCCACCCACTCCATTTGACGGGAGGAAAACTCATCACAGATTTTCGGATCGGGGCCTTCTTCAAGTGCCATAAAGATAAACAAGTCGCCCGTTTTCGGCTCAAATATATAGTAATATGGAGTATTAGATGCTATATTACTATATGTTTCGTCGGTTCCTGTTGCTTTGATAAAATATTTTAGCCCTGTTTTTCCGACGGTTTGCATATCATGGTTGCCGTCGGCTTCCCAAACCGGATTGTTAAAGTTGCTGTCACGAAGTATTTTTTGGTAGCGTAACCAATCCTCAGTGGGGTTATTCGGGAAGTAGTTGTTGGATATCAAATCTCCGGAGGATATGATAAAATCAGCGTCGTTTTTTGCAGAAAACTCAAGTGCTTTTGCCCAGCGTTTTTCTCCCAGAATATAATAACCCGTTGAGTCCATATGTATGTCTGAGTATGAACTGAACGTGTAGGACGGATGTCTGTATTTTGGATAGAGAAGCTTGTTTCTGGGCAGATGTAAAGTGGTAGTTTTTACGTTGTCTTTTACAGCCACAATTCCTTGAGCCATTGCCGGAATTGCCGTATGGTAGCCAAGTTCCACCTCTGCGGTTTCACCCTGTGTAAGAGTACATTCAAGGAGAGGGTAGTATGTATCAATTTGTAAGTGTTCACCTGTCCAGTACAGCTTGTAATCTCCGCATGAGTGGGCAGTCAGGCTAATTATTCCCTCTGCATATCCCGGAGTGTCGGCGTTATCACCTGTAAAAGTGTATGTGATAGTACAGTCTGTGTTTGCATTTACGGGAGAGAAACCGACAACAGCAGTAGTTATTGCAATAGATAATAATAAACATATTAGAAATTTAGAGTATTTTTTTAAAATCATGTTGTTCTCCTCCTTTTACGTAAACTAATCTATTCTACATTATAACAAAAAATAAATTCAATGTAAATACGCAAAAGTGATTGAAATTTCAGTCAGAATACGGTATAATACACATAATAATAGTAAAATGAGGAGGTTTAGGCTTGTGAAAGTTAGACGCATAAAAGCACTTTTTATGAGTATAGCAGTGATGATTTTTGCGGTGTCGGGTGTATATTCAAGTTATGCACAGAGCGATATACAAAAAAATGACGGGTATCAGAAAGCGTTGAGTTTCGGACATTCATATGCCTCCGCAATTAAAGACGATAATACTCTCATAACGTGGGGAAGAAATGAGGAAGGCGTGCTGGGTATTGGAAAAGCGGATTCGTACAGTACAATTACGCAGTATTCTGTTGTCGTCAAGAGCAAAATCAATGCACCAAAGAAGATTGCTGAAAACATTATCACGGCAGATTTTGGAATTAACAATCATGCGGCATATATAAATGAAAACGGTGAGTTATATCTATGGGGAAGAAATACTGAAAATCAGCTTGGGTTTGGAGATGCATTGAACAAATATTCCCCCGTTAAAATAATGGATAACGTGAAGTCTGTAAGCCTTGGCAACAGGATAAGCGCAGCGGTTAAGCAAAACGGCGAACTGTATGTATGGGGCTGCGAACTTTGCAGAAACGAAAGCGGCGGTATAAGTAATTCTTCAACTTTGCAAAAGGTAATGGAAAATGTAAAAGATGTCAGTATGTGCGGCAGCAGTATAGCTGTAATCACTGACGACGATTGCCTGTATGCGTGGGGCGAAAATGAGTTCGGAGAGGTAGGAAACGCAACGATTACTCCGGTGACATCGCCCGTTAAGATAATGGAGAACGTCCGTCAGGTATGTATGGGCGGTACACGTTGTGCGGCAGTAACAAAAGATAATACTCTCTATATGTGGGGAGAGAACGGCTATAATAAAATGTTCGGAGAAGAATACGACGACTATTATGTTACATCTCCCGTTAAGGTTATGGAGAATGTCAAAGCGGTAAGCCAGAATTACTTTGAACATATAGCCGTTGTAACGGTTGACGGAGATTTATACACATGGGGCAGCAACCAGTTCGGTCAGCTTGGTACGGGAAACAAAAATGATTGTTACGTTCCTGTAAAAGTAATGAGTGATGTTGTTGAAGCTGAGGTAGGAGGATTTTTCACAGGTGCCGTAACAAGTGACGGCAGCCTTTATATGTGGGGACAGAATAACCAGGCACAGCTTGGTTTGGGAAATACGGTTTTGCAAAAAAGCCCCGTTAAGGTTATGGAGAGGATAAGAGTATGTTTGCCAGAACCCGTTGACACGGAAACCGAAACTGAAACCGACACACAGGAACAGACGGATACTTTAACCGAAAC
>ONAH01000190.1 GCA_900315715.1 uncultured Eubacteriales bacterium | reverse complement strand
TTCTGATATTCGTTTTTTGTCTTATTGTCCTGCCCAAATTCAACCTCTTGGTCCAAATGAGCCAATTCATGCAGCACTACATGAATGATAAAACCTTTAATCTGCTCATCCTGCTCATCCCCGTAATGGGAAATACGAGCAAATAATGCAATGGAAGAAAGATTTATTTCAATATGGTCGATCTTTCTCTCACCGGTAAGGGAATGGGAAGAATCCTCGCTTTTCAGCTCCGTGAATTTCAGGTAATTGCTTTTATTGACATAATTGATACGGCCGTTGGCATAATCATATACTGCTTCAATAAAGCGTTTTGCATTATTACGGTGTAAAAACCTGTCACGATTTATAAGATTCATGATAATATCCCTCCATAATTAATTTTAAAAAAGAAGCAACATAAGTAATAAAGTACGTTTTCCGGATAAATGCCCAGTCCGGGCCTGATGTACCTATTCTCTTGTTGTAATATGATTGATGTCTGTAGTAGTTCCCTGACTGTTTTTACTTCAGTCAGGGGATTATTACTGTCAAAAAAACCGAAAACCTGTATCGGTATTCCTTGTCCTGACAGTACAGCCATCCGTAACGGACGGCTGCACTGGTTTTTGATTGTTTTGCTAATATTTTACTAATAATACTAATAATAATTATAAAAAAAGGCCGGAGGCCTTTTTTTATAATTATTATTACTTTATTTTGATGTTATTACATTTTTATTTAATTTATAAACTTTTTACGGATCACGCAGTGTTTTTGAGGCTCGTTTTTGAAATAACCTCCACCGGGCGAATTCACTCTGAACCCTCTGATAAACTGGGATCAGCAAACAGGAAAGGAGGAAAACGCTCCGCCGGTTCTGCCGGCGGCAGCATGCTGTCGGAAACAAATAAAAAATAGCGGGGTGATTCCAGTGAAAGCAAAATGCAGGATTTACAAGGAAGTATACAGTCTGATCGCCAACGAGGCGAAATCGAAGAAACGTACCGTTGAGGAAATTGCCACAGGCCACTTCATCAGGGGCGCCAGGAGCATACTCTTCAGCACCGGGATGATTAGTGCAATGTGTATCGAAACCAGCAGGATCCTTTGGGAGGAATACAAGAAAAAGCCGAACAAGCTGCTGAAAAGGATTATTACCGGCCTTAAGTATGTGGCGGACATGGACAATGTTGTTGATGCTCTGGATCCTATGGGACTGTTGGTACGGACAAATAGTGAGGATGATATTGCCGTGACGGTTGATATCAGTGAGGATTTGTATAAGGAACTGGTGTCCATGAACGATTCCGGGTTCGATACTGAAAACTATTTCGGTATCATGATTGAGGCGGATTTTACCCAGACAAGAATAAAGAAGCAGGTTTTTACGGAGATGGAATGCATCGTCCTTCAGTTTGAGATGATGAAGAGAAAATATGATTATACTCCCCTTACAAACAGTATATGCAGCTGTTTTGAGGACCGATATATCCCGGCGATGAAGATGTTCAATTTCGGTCAGATGGAAGAAGCCTGCACGCTGATGTCCAAAGCACCTTTGAATATGAATAACGCAGTATTCCATTATGTGCATTATGATTCGATTGAGCTTTTTGAAAAAACAGTTAAATTACAGAACAAACATTCCGATAACCATTTTGGTGAGGAAATACATCTCATGAAAAGAATATTTGATTTGTTAAAGGAGGACTCCTGAATATGAATATCTGGGATTTGAACGTCAAGATAATAGATGATGAATATCATTTTACCGCGGAAAACGATTATGGCAGCTGCTTTATGATAACGGCCGAGGACGTGGGTTCCGGCACGAACCGTATCATCAGCCTGATCCTGTGCGACTGCCCTTCCCCATATATCTACATCACAGATTTGACGGGCAACTGCTCGCTGATCATGTCGATCATGGACCAGCGTAAGGTATCGCATGAACTTTCCTGAAGCAGTATGTGAAAAATCGGATTTTTCCCGGGACTGATACTAGTCCCGGGAAGTTCCTGTTTTTTTGCTTTTCTTTTAATTTATTTTGTGTTATATTAAATAAAACAATTGTTCGATATAATACAGGTGGTTATTATGAAGATTAATCTGGAAGTAATAGCAAAATTTGACACTAATGGTAATATCCGCCCTGTTTCCATTGTATGGGAGGACGGAAGGGTATTTGAGATTGACCGTATTCTGGACATAAGAAAAGCCGCCTCGCTTAAAGCTGGCGGCCTTGGTATGCGTTATATCTGCAGAATCTGCGGAAAAACAGTTGTGTTGTTCAATGATGAGAATCACTGGTTTATGGAGAAATGATTACTATGTTTGCGTTATATACTTGACCCTCCATTATGTTTTTTCACTTTCATTTGGGAAACTGTTGTTTCCAATGATTTCATTTTAAAACTTAAAGTGGATGAAATCCAGAAGGTACTTTTTATTAAAACTATCAAGGCTGTTAAATATAATATCTTTTGCCTTTAATAAGTCTTCTAATGAGATACCCTCTTTATGTGCCGCCATATTCCTGTATTTTATAAACTCATCCAGCTGTTTTACAAGCGAGCCGTACTGGGACTGGGTCAAATCCAGGAGCAACGAGTTTTCTCTGTTCTTGATGTATTTTAAGGAATTGCCCAGCATGGGCCTTTCATCTTCAGGAATAACGTATCCCCTTTTCAGGTAATCCGCAAGAACACCTTCCACACATTTTGAAAATGCAATCAGTACCGGAGAAAAGTCCATGCTGTCATCTTTATGCGCCTCAAGCAGGTATTGCCCGGTTGCAAGAAAAGACAAGTCGGTTTCTTCAAACTTCTTGTACTTTTTGGTGAAAGCACTTTTTATGATGTTTAATCTTTCTTTTTTGTCGTTTTTTAGGGAATCCTCTTTCATTTTTTCAGTCAGTTCCAACATTTTAGACTGAAACTTTTCCCAGTCTTCTTCATTGGTTACGTCTAATTCTTCAGAATCTTCCCTGTTGAAATGCAATATATCATATGCCCATTTTCTTGTTTTGGCAAGCTCTTCCTGGTAACCCTGCAACTGGGTTTTCAATTCTTTATTCTGTTGGTTCAGGCTTTTAATCGCATCGTCCTTGATCCGGTTGTCTTTTTTTAGCTCTGTATTTTCCTTTTTGGCATTGTCAAGCTTTTCCCCGGCCGACATGAGATGCTGCTCCGCGT
>ONAH01000224.1 GCA_900315715.1 uncultured Eubacteriales bacterium | reverse complement strand
GAGTGTGCGTCAATGGGTATGACACAGATAACGGCAGCTGATTGTGATTTCTCACGTGAAGCATATTATAAACATTGTAGAGAACGACAGAGTTCAGCTTGCTACGATTTCAAGCGTGACAAAAAGGGCTTTGATGCTAAAATAAAGACAGGCGATTTAGAAGAGTATGTATTGTTTACAGTTCCGTATGATGAAGGCTGGAGTGTAAAGGTAAACGGAGAACCTGCAGAAATAAAGATATTGGACTTCGGCTTTATGGCAGTAAAAGTTCCTGCAAATATGGAGAGTACCATAAGATTTAATTATCATACCCCTGGCTTGATTTATGGTTTCTTTGTAGGTGGAGTATGTTTGTTTATGTTGCTGATATATCTTGCGGCTATGAAGGTACAGGCAAACAACCAAAAGCAGACAGAGTCGGAGAAAAAACAAAAAGATCAGGAGAATACAGAAAAATCAGACAAACCGGAAGATGATAACACTTCTGATGAAGGTTCAAAAGAAACAGCCGATGAACACAAATCGAACGATAAGGAAAAATCTAACGATACAGATGAAGACGAAATAACTCTTTTTGATATAGTAAAGCAGACTGAAGAACAGAACATGATGCATGTATATAACAGAGTACCTGTTGTTGTAGAGCGTGGATACGGTTCAACAGCTTGGGATATCTACGAAAAGAAATATATAGACTTCACATCGGGAATAGGCGTAAATGCACTTGGATATTCCGATCCACAGTGGAGCAAAGCAGTTGAGGAGCAGACTTTTAAGCTTACACATATGTCAAATCTGTATTACAACACAACTCAAATACAGCTTGCAGAGCTTTTGTGTATGAAAACAGGGTTTAGTAAGGTGTTCTTTGCTAACTCAGGAGCAGAAGCGAACGAGTGTGCAATTAAACTTGCGAGAAAGTACGGCAACGATAAACTTGGTGCAGGTAAAACTCATATTGTAACACTTGAGAACTCTTTCCATGGCAGAACGATAACAACGCTTTCAGCAACAGGTCAGGATAATTTCCATAAAGACTTTGATCCGTTTACCGAAGGCTTTGATTATGCAAAAGCAAATGATATGGAAAGCGTTAAGTCAAAGGTTCGTGACGATACGTGTGCAGTGATGATAGAACTGGTACAGGGCGAAGGAGGAGTTAATCCTCTTGATAAGGAATTTGTCATTGAGCTTTCGAAGTTCTGTAAAGAGAAGAAAATTCTTCTTATTGTTGATGAGATACAGACAGGAATGGGAAGAACAGGAAAGTTGTTCTGTTACGAGAATTTCGGCATAACTCCGGATATTATTACATCCGCAAAGGCACTTGGAGGAGGACTTCCTCTGTCGGCATGTCTGTGTGGGGAAGAACTTGCAGACATAATGACAGCAGGTACAAACGGTACTACATTCGGCGGAAACCCGATAGCTTGTGCAGGTGCTATGGTGATACTTGAAACGGTGTCCGATGAGGAGTTCCTTGCAGAAGTAACGGAGAAGGGCGAATATATAAGAGAGCGTGTGTCACAAATGGACGGAGTTAGTGAAGTTCGTGGAATGGGTATGATGATAGGTATCGTACTTGAGGACAATAACGCAAAGGATGTAATGCTAAAGTGTGCCGAAAACGGACTGCTTGTGCTGACAGCTAAAAACCTTATAAGACTGTTGCCGCCGCTCAATATAGATGAGTATGATCTAAATGACGGACTTGATATACTTGAGAAATCAATAAAGAAAACAAGAGTACAAAACAGCGACAAATAAAAATGGTAGTGACAGCGGAGAGAAACGACATGTCTGCTGTCACTAAAACGAAAGGACGATAAACAATGAAACATTTACTAAAACTTCTTGATTGGACAAGTACGGACATTCAAGAGGTACTAAATCTTGCAGACCAGCTCAAATACGAGCAGAAACATGGTATAGCAAAGAACTATCTTGGAGGAAAGACTCTTGGTATGATATTTGAGAAAGCAAGTACAAGAACAAGAGTAAGCTTTGAGGTTGGAATGTTCCAGCTTGGCGGAAAGGCACTGTTCCTGTCGAGCAACGATCTCCAGATCGGAAGAGGTGAACCCGTACAGGATACAGCAAGGGTGCTTTCCCGTTATCTTGACGGAATAATGATAAGAACATTTAAGCAAGAAGAGGTAGAAGCACTTGCAGAGTATGGTTCTATTCCGATAATAAACGGGCTTACAGATTTTTGTCATCCTTGCCAGGTATTAGCTGACTTAATGACAATCAGAGAAAGAAAAGGTAAGCTTGCAGGGCTAAAGATGTGCTTTATAGGTGACGGAAACAATATGATGAATTCTCTTATAGTAGGTGCATTAAAGTCGGGTATGTCAATATCTGTTGCATGTCCTGAAAATTACGAGCCTGATGAGAGTGTGTTAAGCTTTGCAAAGGAATATGGTGATAAGTTTGCAATGTTCAGAACTCCGATAGAGGCAGTAGTTGACGCAGATGTAGTTATTACAGATGTGTGGGCATCAATGGGACAGGAGAGTGAAGCTTTAGAGAGAG
>ONAH01000189.1 GCA_900315715.1 uncultured Eubacteriales bacterium | reverse complement strand
CACCGTTAATGTATGTCATAAGGTTAATAACGTTCTCTATTTTCATAGAACGTCTGATGCTGTTAATAAGCATAATTCTGACTATCTGCCGTTGCCCGTATCTTTTGTTGATAGGCGAAGGCACCCAGCCTCTTTTGACCCAGTTCTGAATGGTCGAGGTTTCCAGACCGGTCAATTCTCTTACCTGTGCAAGGGTAATACCGTTAGTTAATGCGAAAAAAGGTTTTATAACATCGAATGCACATGAGTTTTTTGTGTTATCAAATTGAAGTACCGTTCCGGGTATATATTTAATCATAGTCGTTCCTCCGCTTTTGAAGATAATATGAGTATATCACACGTTCGCGTGAATGTCAACTTTAGGTTCGGCAAACAAATAAAAAATACATTAAATGCGGAAAACTATGTAAAAAATATATAATAACGGCTGATTTAGTTATATTTTGGCAAAACTCATCTCAAAATCAATATAGACTACATCATTTGAATTAATGTATATCATTGTCATCACTCCTTCACTAACGATGATTAGATTATATCACACGTTCACATGACTGTCAATAGTGTTCCGAAGAATTTTTTAAAAAATTTTTCAATAAGACAAGTACCCCGAACAAGCCCATTATTATACTATGTAATATAGACGAAAGCCAAACGACAACGGCTTTAACGATCTATAAAAAATATAATAACAGGAGGCACATAATATGTGTAACGCATTTGGTAACAACAGCTGTACTTGGATCATTCTTTTGGTAATAATTCTTATTGCTTGTGGCGGCAATAACAACGATTGTGGCTGTGGCTGCAACAACGGCTGCGGCTGCTGATAACAGCATAAAATATTGCGGTGGGGGAAACCCTGCCGCATTTTTTGTTTGCAGATACAAATAATATTGCAATAGCTTAATGTGGTGTGTTATAATTGAAGAAAGTTTTGTGAGGTGATAAATATGTTCAAACTAAGGAAATTGTATTCAAAGCCGATCTCAGTAATAATGCTATTAATGATGTCGGCGATAGTTTTTTCGGGGTGTTCGTTTACATACGACCTTGACACAACTGTTAGCGATGCTAAAGACGTATTACAGTATGAGGAAACCTTTGATACCGAAGAAGATATATTTACAGATATAGATACACAAGCTGAAACGGAAATCCAATCAGAACACGAGGTTTCGGAAGAAGAAACAGTCTATTATACATTCAGGAACGATAAATTGTTAAACGAACACTTTGAGAAGCATAACGAAGATTTTGGATATGCAGATGTACAGGAATATGTTGAAGGTGCCAATCGTGTAATAAATGACAAAAACGCCCTTCACAAGCTTGAAGCAGAGGACGGAGATGATGTGTATTATCTTGAAAATACAAATGAGTTTGTTATAGTATCGACAGACGGATACATAAGAACATACTTTAAACCATCAAGAGGAATGGAGTATTATAATAAGCAGTAGATGACGAAATACCGCAAAAGCCTTGCGGTATTTTTTTGCACCTTTTGCATAAATCGGAAGGTAATGCCGATAATAATAGCGGAGGTGCAAAGCATGGATAAAAAATTTTTTGATGAATATTTCAATTCTGATGAGGAGTATGAAGAGGAAGAGGAAGAAAGGGATAAAAATTCGGGAAAGACTTTCACAAAGGGATTTATAACGGCACTGGCAATATGTCTAGTGGCGATAGGCGCGTCTGTGTGGACTACTGTAAAGAATGTAAATTCATACTTAAACCCTCAGATTAGCATAACCCCGACTGTTTCCGAACGAAGCGAAACAGACAATGATGTATCGTTTATAACAGATGATACACAGGTAAACGCAACTGTAAGCGGTGTAAAGAAAGATACAGAGAGTTTAGGTGATGAAAAAGTAGTGTTTACTTTTGAGCCGATTAATCATGCGGAAATAATAGGACAGTACAGTGAAGATCCTGTATATAACGAAACCTTAAACGACTATCGTGCCCACCCGGGACTTGATTACTCTGCAAATATTGACGACAAGGTTAGGGTAATGTGCAGCGGAGTTGTGACGGATATTTACTATGATGAGATGTACGGCAATACGGTTGTTGTAAAACATTCGGATACGGTAGAATCATACTACTGCGGACTTGCAAAGACTGCACTTGTGCAAAAAGGAGAGGTAATAGAGGCGGGTACGTTTGTAGGTACCGTATATGCAATACCCTGTGAAACGGCAGACAGGGCACATATCCATATCGGAGTCAAGGAGAACGGTAAGTGGATTGATCCTCACAAGTTTATGAAAAACAGCGATAAAAACTGAGAACAGAGATAAATTAAGAAATCTGTTGTGGCGAAACAAAGTAAAGGTATAAAATATACTTTATCAAAATGCAGTTTTGATGAGGGAAATTATAATATTCAATAAGTATTTAAAGCCCAAAAAAGAGGAACAAGCGAAAAACTTGTTCCTCAGATTATTTATAACGATTATCTGATTTTACTTCCAACAGGAATATCGTCTGCAAAGATGACTTTTACATCGCCGTCGGGACAGTCTGCCGCAAGAATCATACCTTGGCTTTCTACTCCGCAGAGTTTAGCAGGCTTTAAGTTTGATACGATAATTACAGTGTGTCCGATTAGGTCATCGGGTGTATAGAACTGTGCTATACCCGAAGCGACAGTACGTTCACCCTGTCCGTCGTCAAGAGTAAGCTTGAGAAGCTTTTTAGACTTCTTGACAGGTTCGCAGGCTTTTACTTTAGCAGTTCTCAATTCTACCTTTGCAAAATCCTCAATGCCGATCAAAGCGACATTTTCAGGTTTGCTATCAGCCTTTGCCTTATTTTCAAGCTGAGCTTTTGCTTTGTCTGCATTTTGCTTGATGATAGCGTTCAATTCGTCTATTTCTTTCTGAACATCTATTCTTGGGAAGATAGCCTCACCTTTTTTAACTTTTACGTTTACAGGAAGAATACCGAATTTATTTGCGTTCTCATACGTTACGGTGTTACTGTCGGCACCAATCTGTTCCCATACTTTTGGCATAGTTGTTGGCATAAAAGCAGAAAGGAGAGTAGAGATTATTCTTATTGTATCAAGCAGATTGTAAAGAACAGTAGCAAGACGGGCGTTATTTGCAGGATCTTTTCCAAGTACCCATGGTGCAGTTTCGTCGATATACTTGTTTGCTCTTGAAACGACATTAAATATTTCCGCAAGTGCGTTATTTAGCTGTGTGCTGTCGATATAATCGTCAGTCTTGTCACGAAGTGCAGTTGCAGTTGCGATGAGGTCATCGTCGAACTCTCCAGGACATCTTTCATCGGGTAGAGTGCCGCCGAAGTATTTTTCAACCATAGCGGTAGTACGGGAAACAAGATTGCCCAGACCGTTAGCAAGATCGGAGTTAATTCTGTTTATCATAATTTCGTTGGAGAATGAGCTGTCCGAACCCAAAGCCATTTCTCTGAGAATATGGTAGCGGATAGCGTCGGGAGAATATCTTTCGCCAAGTACAAACGGATCTACGACATTACCTAAAGATTTGCTCATTTTTTCTCCATTGAAAGTGATCCAGCCGTGTACCGCAAGGTGCTTTGGAAGCGGGAGATCAAGTGCCATAAGGATAGCAGGCCAGATTATCGCATGGAATCTCATGATATCCTTAGCTACCATATGAACATCGGCAGGCCAGAATTTATCGTAGTCGTTGTATGCGTCGTTATCATAGCCTAAAGCGGTGATATAGTTAGAAAGGGCGTCAACCCATACATATACAACATGATTTTCGTCAAACGGAACAGGGATACCCCACTTGAAAGAGGTTCTTGAAACGCAGAGATCCTCAAGACCGGGCTTAATGAAGTTGTTTACAAGTTCTACGGCACGAGTTTTGGGGCGGAGATAATCTGTTTCTGTGAGAAGTTTTTCAATTCTGTCGGCAAACGGAGACATTTTAAAGAAGTAAGCTTCTTCTTTAGCATCTATAACATCTCTGCCGCACTCAGGACACTTGCCGTCAATAAGCTGGCTGTTAGTCCAGAAACTTTCACAAGGAGTACAGTACTTGCCTTTGTATTCGCCCTTGTAGATGTAACCTTTATCATAGAGAGCCTTAAAAATTTTCTGAACGGCCTCCACATGATAATCATCGGTAGTTCTGATGTATCTGTCGTAATCTACATTCATGTATTTCCAGAGGTTTTTAAAAATAGCTACGATTTCGTCAACATACTGTTTTGGAGTAATACCTTTTTCTTTAGCTTTCTGTTCTATTTTAAGACCATGTTCGTCGGTACCGGTAAGGAACATTACATCGTATCCCTGCATACGCTTATATCTTGCGATAGAATCGCATGCTACGGTAGTATAACAATGTCCGATATGCGGATTACCCGAAGGATAATATATCGGCGTGGTAATATAGAATTTACCTTTATTCATAAAATCATGCCTCCTAATGCTTTTCTGTAATATATATTATACCATTTTACACAGATATTTCAATAGATTTTTTGGAAAACCCATTATACTGCCCCTGATTTAAGCAGCAAAGCAGCTTTTAGAACGGCGGTCTGAGTTTTTCCGTCGAATATCTGGTTGTTGAGTATCATTTCAACCGCACGGTCAAGAGGAATTTTTTCCACTTTGAGGAATTCGCCTTCATCAAGTTGTTGAGTTTCAAATTTCTCTATTCTGCACATATACATGTGAATAGTTTCGTTGCAGAAGCCTGGAGAAGAATACTGAACGCCAAGTGAGATATAATTATAACCTATTGCGCCTGTTTCTTCCAAAAGCTCACGTTTTCCGTTTTCCAATGGAGCAGAACCTTTTTCGAGCTTACCTGCGGGTAGTTCGAGAACGACTTCTTTATACGGATAACGGAACTGTCTTACAAACAGCACCTCATTTTCGTCGGTAAGGGCAACAACCGTTACACCGCCGGGATGATTCACGACCTCACGTTTAGCCTGAGTACCGTCAGGAAGAATAACTTCATCGAATGTAAGATTGACAATTTTTCCGTCAAAAATAGTTTTTGAAGATAATGTTTTTTCAGTAAGTTCCATATGTATTATCCTTTCGATTGATTAAGACTATAAAGATTATTGTTTTGTTTTGACAAAAAACACCATAACGGCTTAATGCATTATGGTGTTGATAATAAGCTGTTATTTTTCTTTTCCGATATAGTAAAGTGCAAGTGCGCCGGGACCTGAATGTGCACCAAGTACAGGACCGATTTCAGAAATAACAAAGTTTGTTATACCGTAATTTTTAGTAATAGACCTTGCAAGCAGATCTGCGTCCTCAGGGCAGTCGGCGTGGTTGATAAAGATAATATCGTTTCCGTCGGGATAGTAGTAATCACCGAACTGTTCAACAAGTTTAGCGATAGCAAGCTTTTTTCCTCTTGCCTTGTAGGCCATTTCGAGCTTGCCTTCGGGATCAACCTTGAGTACGGGCTTTATGTTCATAACTGTACCGACAACAGCTTTTGTAGCAGAAATTCGTCCGCCTTTTTTCAGGTGATGAAGGTCATCAAGCGTAAACCAGTGGCAAACATGATGTCTGAGTGATTTTGCAAATTCGTATGTTTCTCTGAGAGTAGCCCCCTCACGCTGTTTTTGTACAACATAATGCAGAAGTAGTGATTGTCCCATAGAAGCGCATTTGCTGTCAAGAATGAGAAGCTGTCTTTCGGGATATTCGTCACGAAGTTCCTCAGCGGCAATTCTTGCAACGTTATAAGCACCGCTTAAACCTGTCGAAAAACCGATATATAATACATCTTTACCCCTGTCAAGTTCTTTCTGAAAGTATCTCTCATAGTCGTCAATAGACGGAGAGGCAGTTTTAATATCGACGTTATTTCTGAGTAGATCATAAAAACTCTGATTTCCAATATCAAGCGGACTAAGAGTAGAGTCGATAGATTTTCCCGCAATAATAACCTTAAGGGGTACTGCTGTGATATTAAGTTTTTTTGCCAAAGCGGCAGGCATATCACATCCTGTATCTGTAACGATAGAAAATGAACTCATAAGAATACCCTCCTTGTAATTGTTTTTAATGGAAGTGACAGAACGTTTCCTATGTCAATAAATAAAGTATATTACATATCCACTTATTCGTCAATAGAGAAAGGTTTATTAATTTTATAAATTTTATATAACCGTAAAAACATGGTTTACAAAAACACTGATAGTATGCTACAATAAGATGATATAATATACTTAAAAGAAGGGGAGAAAACCGAGTGGACGTTCATGTTGGAGATATTATAGAAATGAAAAAGCCTCACCCCTGCGGCAATAAGCATTTTAATGTTCACCGTGTGGGGATAGATTTCAGGATAGAGTGTACTAAGTGCGGAAGAGAAGTCATGGTTCCCAGAACGAAGATTGAGAAAAACATAAAGAAAATAATAAGAAAAGACCAAGAGGAAGTTTAACCTATGTTTGATAAGATAGAGATATTTGAGAAAAGATATGACGAACTTAACGGGAAACTCTATGATCCGATAGTTGCAGCTGATGTTGAGCAGTACAATTCCATAATGAAGGAGATAAAGGAGATAGAGCCGATAGCACAAAAGTACAAGGAGTACAAATCGGCATTACAGTCCGAAGAGGACGCAAAGCAAATGCTTTCAGAGGGTGCAGACGACGAACTGAGAGAAATGCTGGACGAGGAGATAGCGGAGTGCAGAGAAAAGGTAAAAAGATGCTCAGAGGAGCTAAAAATTCTTCTTTTGCCCAAAGATCCCAATGACGAAAAGAATGTAATTATGGAAATTCGAGCAGGAGCAGGCGGAGAAGAAGCAGCGCTTTTTTGTTCGGTATTATTCAGAATGTACGGTATGTATGCCGAGAAACATGGGTTTAAGACGGAGCTTGTATATGCAAACGAAACCGAACTTGGAGGCTACAAGGAAATTTCGTTTATGATAAGCGGAAGCGGTGCATATTCAAAAATGAAGTTTGAAAGCGGAGTTCACAGGGTGCAGAGAGTACCGGAAACGGAAAGTCAGGGCAGGATACACACATCAACCGTTACAGTTGCCGTACTTCCGGAGGCTGAAGATGTAGAATACGAGATAGATCCGTCAGACCTTAAATTTGACACATTCCGCTCAAGCGGCGCAGGCGGTCAGCATATAAACAAAACCTCATCAGCTGTCAGAATAACACATATTCCGACAGGTACGGTTGTAGAGTGTCAGGAGGAGCGCAGTCAGTTCAAAAACAGAGATAAAGCGTTAAAGGTGCTGAAAACACGCCTTCTTAACGAGAAAAGAGAAGCGCAGCAGTCTGCTATATCAGCCGAGAGAAAAGCACAGGTTGGAACAGGTGAGAGAAACGAAAGAATAAGAACGTATAACTATCCGCAAGGAAGGGTTACAGACCACAGGATAGGGCTTACTTTGTATAAGATTGAGGAAATACTAAACGGAGCACTTGACGAAATAATAGACGCTCTTATCGCAGCGGACAGAGCAGAAAAACTGAAAGAAAGCATGGAATAATTTTTTCTGGGAGGGTACATAAATGGCTTTTGCGGGAATGTTT
>ONAH01000187.1 GCA_900315715.1 uncultured Eubacteriales bacterium | reverse complement strand
TCTTTAGACTGAACAGCGACTTTCAGTCGCAACAAAAAGGGCTTTAGCCCTCAAACCTACCGACTTTAGTCGGTAGTGTTTAAGTTTGTTTTAGGCGGCTCTTTTACCCACGGGTAGGGGCGATGAGCCTGTTATTTATACTAATTTTATTACAGGTAAGACAAATGTATGATAGGAGGTATAATAATTAATGATTTATTGAGAACCTTTAGCGGACAATTCAAGTAGAACTACACAATGATTGCCATAATATTAGGTTTATCCTATTAAGCGGTTATGTTACCACAGCGTGTAATTTCTTATTTACTGTGAACAAACAAAAAAGTATAACGATTTAACTGCACTTTTTCGTGAAGCTATAAATGAAGTTTTTGATCAAAAGGTATGATAAATATACCCGACTGGTTCACGTTACCATGATAGAGTATCACAGAAGTTTTTTGGCAATATATAAGTTTGATAATGCGATGAGTTCGCAGGTATTATATACCTAAGTACAACAAAAATTAATTCAGAAAGGATATGGTCATCATGAGTAAAAACAACATTGGAGCTGATAGCTCTAGAAACACAAAAATAAAGAAGGGTATAATCGCAATAGTAAGTGCGGTTCTTATCTGTGTCTTAGGTGAATTGACTGCATATTATTTAAGTGATTTGGGTCTTGATGCGAATTGGGTTCTGTTCATCTTTCGCTCAGTCGCTTCAGTTATTCTGTTTATTCTTCTTGGGGGAAAAAAGTGGCTGGATTTCAAAACAAATTCGATTGGAAAGACCTTTAAGTTTTGTATTCCTTTGTTTGTTTTCAATATAATATTGGCATTATTGTACACTGTTTATTCAATTTCTACCGGCATAAGCGAGGGTGCTTTTGGACGCATACTTTTATCTATCCTTCAAGCCATACTAATTGGCATTAACGAGGAGTTAATCTTCCGTGGTCTAATGTATCAAGGAATACTGGTAATAAGCGGCAAAAAGAAGAACTCCCTGATGATTGCTGCTGTTATATCATCGGTGGCATTCGGATTGATTCACATACTAGGTTCTGTTGATTTCTCTAATATATATGTGATACTGACAGCACTTTTGAAGACGTTAGAAACTGCAATGTTTGGCTTCATTTTATGTTACTGTTGTACATTCTATAAGGATATTATAGGTGCAATCATATTCCATGCCGTTTTTGACTGGGTAGTAATTGCTGCACAAATGTTAAACAACACGGAACTGTCCATTGAGTATACAAGCTCGGAAAAGACTGCCGGTCTTAGCAGAATAGTGATATTCTTAATAATGGTTATAGTTTATCTTCCTACAACGATAAAGGCTGTAAAAAGGTTTAGAGCAGCAGAACTTACAGATGGCATTTTCGGTGACGGAGGGGACGAAGTAACAGAGCCTGCTCCAAAAAAGAAAAATGCGAAGGACTAAATATATGTCGAAAAATGGTTCTGATCTCTAAGAGTTTTAATATCTTTGTAAAAGAAGTATCTAGTATATAATGAAATGTCACAAAAATTTAGATAAAATCTTATAAGTATAATTATATAATATATAAAGCATATAAAGCGACTAAGAATAATCTTGGTCGCTTTTAACTTGCCTCATTGAGTTGGTAATTAAAATAGCATAACTTTAAGCTTGAGTATTATACGATTGGTAGTTTACCAGAAATAATGAAATTCTCAGGTTTTGAAATACAGTGTTCGATAGATATAAAATCTATATAATATAGTAATTCTGTTTTGAGGAAGTCAAAGAAATTCTCTTTACAAGATTTAGCAGAAAATAAGTGAACTGCTTTAGATTGTTTATTTAACTTATCAATACCACTTAATGTTTACAGGAAAATACTTGAAATGTATAAATACAAAAACTTCCTATAAAGCGTTGAGAAGATAGAAGAAACGCTTTATAGGAAGTTTTTTGTAACCATAGAATTATTATTAAGTAAATTATTATTATCTTAATAATGTGGTTATTGTGTTATTCTGATAGTTCTAATTGTGTAAAAAAGCAATATTGTCGCTTAGTATTATGTGTGAATAAAAGAAACACTATGTTATTTATCTATTCTTTGTCTTTCTACAAGTTCTGCAAACAGACCGCCCAATGCAAGAAGTTCATCATAATTACCGTCTTCTACAATTTTGCCTTCGTCAAGAACAACAATGCGATCACAATGTCGAATAGTAGATAATCTGTGTGCGATAACTATACGAGTACACTTTAGCTTTTCCAGAGAATCAGACACATGTTTTTGAGTAATATTATCAAGTGCAGAAGTTGCCTCGTCTAACATAAGTATTTTAGGTTTAGGTGCTATTGCCCTTGCGATCATTAATCTTTGTCGTTGTCCGCCAGAAATACCCCCACTGCCTTCCGATATCAAAGTGTGCATACCCATTGGCATTTTGCGAATATCTTCGGCAACACCGGCTGTTTCAGCAGCTTCCCATGCCTGTTCCATAGAAAGTTCCGGTGCAGAAATAGTAATATTCGAGAAAATATCTCCCGAGAAGAGTTTTCCGTTTTGCATTACTGTTCCTATACAATGACGCAAAGACTTTAAGTCTACGGTTTCAAGGTCCTTGCCGTCATAATAAACTGCACCACGTTGTGGACGTTCAAAGCCAAGCATTATTCTCATTAGAGTTGATTTTCCACAGCCCGTTTTACCGACAATAGCTACATATTGTCCCGGAGTTATTTTTAGACTTAGTTTGTTAATGACATTGGGCATATTTTCATTATAGCGGAAAGAAACATTGTTAAGCTCTATTCCACCTGATATTTTAGTTATTACATGTTTATCGGGGGATATTTCCGGCTGAGCATCCATAATCGGACGAAGCAGTTTAATAGATGGTTTTATCTGAGAAACTTCAATAGACATACCGATTAATGACATAAATGCACCGCTGATCATTCCGTATGCAGAGTTAAAAGCCATGTATTGTTCAACTTTTATGCCCGATCGAAAAGCAACGTTGTAAATAACAACTGTACCTAAGCTTGTAATGGCGATAATAAGAGCATTACATATTTTCACAATAGTTTGAGGATTGTATTTTAATTCTGCAGTCTGTTTATATTTTTTTGCCCAACGAGCAAAGGATCGCTTTTCTGCACCTGCAAGTTTTATTTTTTGAATACCCGAAATAAGTGAAAACACTAGTCCGCTTTCCGTGGATTCATATTCCATTATCCGAGAAAAATTGTTTACCTGAATTACAGTAACCGCTGTAAAAATAAGGACCGACACAATTATAACACCGATTGATGGAATAACAAGTGAAGGTGCATATTTAAATATTTGAACTCCATATACAAGAGAAAAAAGTACTGTTAATCCTCCGGAGAAAACTAATGAGGAAACAGATTTGCATAAAGTTTTTATTTTTTCTAATCTTTCTGCAAGATCACCGGAACTATATTCTTTAAAGAAATCTGCTGGAAGTGAGAGGATCCTCATCATAGAAGCCGATTCCACCGCAACACTTAATTTTGTGTTTACTTTTGAAATTACAAGAAGTTTTATTACGTTTATGATTAATATAGATACAGATGTACCCAAAAGCAGTGTCATAGCTGCAAGAAAAACGCTGATTTGTGCTGTTTCCAGTACTGTTCCAAAAATAATGTTGTTTGCATATGGTAGGAATAAGCCTATCAAGCTAGCTAAAAGTGAGGTAATAATTACCATTGTGTAATCCGAGATAGAGAGAGTATCTGCAAAATATGAGAATAAATCCTTAACAGATAGCTTGCGTAATGGAAAAGGCTTATAAAAACAAAGTGCTTCTTTGGAAATCTTTCCACAGTTTTTTGCAGTAACCTTAACGTACTTTCCGATATCTGCATCAAAGAAACGGTATCCGGAAGTTCTACCTGGAATAAGAGCAATTACTCTGTTATCAGCAGTAGTAGCAAGAAGAGGACCGATACCGTCTTTATACCATGTTCCGCTAAGAGTGACATCTCGCCTCATTATTCCGGTAGGACGTAGAAGAAAATCCAGTTGGTCGCTAACTTCGGTTATACTTATCGGAATTTCCTGTGGTGTAATATGATAGTAGCGTAGAATTACATTAATTGCATCGTGTGCTTGTTTTGATTGTTCGTCTAAAGAATCCGCAAGCGTTTTATTTCCCATAATAACGCTTGACATCTCAATAAAGGCATCAGAAAAAAGCTCGTTGTCCTTTTTTACTCTTTTTTTAATTTGTTCGTCAAACCAACCCATAAATCCACATCCTTATTCATTGGTTATCAATTCGGTGTATTTACCGTTCTTTTTTATTAGTTCTTCGTGCGTTCCTCTTTCGACAACAAGGCCGTTATCTAGCACAATTATTTCATCACAATCTCGTATAGTAGATAATCTGTGAGCAACAACAATACAAGTAATACCTCTGTCACGAATTGACTGAACAACTTCATATTCTGTTTTTGCATCAAGAGCAGATGTAGCTTCATCCATAATTACAATTGTTGGATCCTGTGCAAGAACACGTGCTATTTCAAGTCTTTGGCGCTGTCCGCCGGAGAAATCACGTCCACCTTCCATGATTTTATAGCGATAGCCGCCGTTACGCTGCATGATATCATCGTGGATATGTGCGTCTCTTGCTGCTAAAATCATTTCATAGTCCTCAATCGAAGAATCCCACATTTTTATATTATTCTCAATAGTATCCTCAAAAAGAATTATATCTTGGTCAACTACAGCAATTGAACCTTTGAAAACGGAACGGTTTAGCTCATTAATCGCTTTTCCGTCAAAAGTAATTTCTCCCGACCAAGGTTTATACAGACCGGAGATAAGTTTTGCAAGAGTAGATTTGCCACAACCGGAAGAACCAACAAAAGCAATACTATTTCCAGTCTTAACCGATAAACTAAAATCTTTTATTAAAGGATCTGCAAGCTTTGAATAGCCAAATGTAATATTTTTTATTTCAAATGAACCTGAAAGCTTGTCAAAGGAACTATCATCATCTAAAACATTATCATCTTCATTTTCAGAAACATCAGTTTTGTAATTCATTACGTCTTCAATACGTTCCATGTTGGTACGCATTTCTTGAATTTTCTGTCCTGCTTCAATCAAACTCTGAGCAGGGGCACTAAATTGTGACATCAAGCCTTGAAAAGCTGTAATCATACCAACAGTAAATTCTCCGCGAATAACTAAGAATATCCCAATACCCAAAATAACAATATCCGCAAGATTGGAAACTATCTGGGGCACAATACCAAGATATTGATTAATTTTCGCATAGCGAACATTTTGAGAGTTTACGCTTGCCTGATACCCGGACCATTTTCCAAAGAAACCGTTTTCTGCACCGGAAGACTTAATTGTTTCTATCATCTCAATTCCGTTAATAGTAACACCATATAGCTTACCTTGATCACGCATTTGTACTCTTGTTACATTAATTCTTTTTTTAGAGATAATATTTGCAACAAGTAAATTAACAGCAGTGGCAGTCAAACCAATGAGAGCCAAAGGAATGCTATAGCTAAACATTACAATAAGATACAAAACAGTTAATACTGCATTAAGGAGCAAAGGAGCCAATGTTTGGATAAGCTCCTTTGCAACTGTTTCGTTTTTGCGCTGTCTGTCGGCAATATCACCAGCCATACGCTGAGAAAAAAACTCCATAGGAAGACGAAGTATATGCCACATATATTTCGAATTAGCGATAATAGCCAGCTTTCCCTCCAATTTATACGTATAGACACTTTTAATGCAAATAACTAAAAACTCGACAAGTATTAAAAGAAGGTATGCACCGATAAATGTATTTACCCAAGTACTATTATTACGCACGAGAATCCAATCAAGGAAGACACGAGCAAACGCAGGTTTGATAATAGAAATCATTGAGGTAATAATGGTTATTATAACAACAAAAGCGATTGCTGAAGATGTACCCGTCAAGCGTTCCTTTGCAAAAGCCAAAACGCTTCTTGGTTTGCCACCCGGAATAAAATTCTCAGTCGGTTCAAACTCCATATATACACCGGTGTACGCTTTTTCGAAATCTTCAAGTTGCACTTTAACCATACCTTTTGCAGGATCGTTGATAAGTGCATTTTTGCCCTTAAAGCCGTCCAGAACAACAAAATGATTGAAATTCCAGTGAATAATACAAGGAAACTTTCCTTTTTTCTTTAATCCATTAACATCAAGGAGCATAGCTTTTGCTTTGAATCCATAATTTCTTGCGGCTTTAAGAATGTTTTTTGCACTGGAGCCGTCACGGGAAACACCGCAGTCACTGCGAACCTGCTCCAGCGGAACAAACCTTTTATAATAGGCAAGAATCATATCCAAACAGGCAGCACCGCATTCCAAAGCTTCCATTTGCATAATTACAGGAACACGAACAGGTTTTCCTTGGGAAGGAGAAGGAACATTTATTTTACTCTTTTTCATACGTCACCTCAACCGGTAATGAAAGAAATAGGTTTTACTGAACCGGTAATAATGTTAACTGTTACAAGTCCGTCCGGGCAGTTTTCAGCATTGATAACAACCTCATAATTCCAGTCGGACAAATCAAGACAATAAACAGTATATTCGTCGTATTTTTCTGATATTGTCTTAGAAGAGAGAGGGGGATTTGAAACAGACACAACCTTTCCAGAAGTGCCGTCTACAGTAACATCATTTCCAACAGAAGCACCGCTGTTGGAAGGAAGATAACAGGTAATCAAGCCGTTTTCTGCAATACCGGTTGTACTAACGGTAGTATTCAGATTTCCGACAACCCCCCAAACGAAAACGGAAGAAAACATAATAATAACAACAGCTAGGATAATCCAAATACCCACATTAGTTACTTTAATATAATCATTTAGTTCCTCTGGAGAAGTTACTTTCTCTTTAGAATTCTTGGTTAAAATCGGGTTAGCCATTTTTTCACCTCAAATATTACAGTGTTGTTAGTGTACATTTGTCTTACAAATTAGCAAAAAGTACAAGCTAAATCACAAATAATTATAAGTCAAAAATTTAATTTTGTCAACAAAATACGTCCATAGAAGCATTAAAATATATATAATATAACATTTATAATAGATGGACAAATTGCAAATATTGTTGCAAATACATAAAAAATGGCTCTGGATTTGTACATGATTTTTGTAAGTATTTAATTTGGTTTTGTTGACAAACTAAGTCTCAAATGATATAATGATATTAGATTAGTTGAGCAGTGCTTGACTAATGGATATTTTCATAAAAAAGGAGAAAGATTATTATGGCTAATTTGGAAGAATTGAAAAAAATGGCAGAGGAAAATGGAATAGAGCTTACAGATGAAATGTTAGATTCTGTTGCGGGTGGAGCTTATGATAAAGAAACTTGGGATTCTATGACTCCAGAAGAAAGACAAGCTGCTCAAACGGATTCAATTATGAATATAATCCGTAATCTTCCTTGTGCGTTGCAATAAGTTAATATTCGGTTTGTATATTTGAGTTGAAGGAGGTATATTATGTATAGTAGTCCGGATTTTATTAAGGTGAATTTGGATATTAAGGATAGTTTTGCAACGTACAGCAATTGTGTAGAAAACACGATGGCAAATATGAATTTTGGGCATTGTAATGTTCCTGGAGATCCTGATTATAATTTTCAGAGATATACAGTTCTTTTTTCTGCAGCAGTTCATGAATGTTACACTGACAAAATATAAGTTTGTTTTATGAGTATGATTATAATAGATAATGATGAACATTTTAGTCTTCACAGTGAAATAAGTGAACAGTTTAAGTTGTTCAGCGATGAGGGCAAATTGCCCTCATTTTCAGTTTTATTGAATTTAGCTAACGGTAGTTTGATATCAAGTCTTACAGTTAACAAGATAATTGGTGATTATGTGTTTTTTGAAGAAAGACCCGAGGGTTTTTGGATATTATTTGGGGATACTTATGCGTGTATCACTAAAGACTTTAAAAAGGTGTCTGTATATGTTTCAAGTAATGA
>ONAH01000183.1 GCA_900315715.1 uncultured Eubacteriales bacterium | reverse complement strand
ACTCCTGATACTCCTGATACTCCTAATACTCCCGATATTCCCGATAAACCGCATGTTTACGGTGATATTGACGGCGACGGAAAGGTCTCTGCAAAGGACAGCATGAATATTCAGCGTTATGTAATAAAACTTAAATCATTCGATGAAGATCAGCTTTTAGCCGCAGATGTAAACGGTGACGGAAAAGTTACCGCTAAAGATGCACTTGAAATTCTGAGACATACATTAAATATGTCGGAAAACGACAAGATAGGTCAGATAATAGTCTGAGAAACCACTGATAAAACACCAACTGAAGATTTGGCACTCATCTTGCTTATATCTTCTAAGCTTCCTTTGTGATAAAAAAATCCCCCCTCAATTGTTGCACATAAACAGTAAATGAGGGGGGTTTTTGGAAAATGCGAAAAAGAGTAGCGATGGGCTGTTTTGGTATGGTATAATATAAAAATTTTTGGGATTTAGGAGTAATAAAATGAAAGACGGAAAAACACCGGATCCAAATGTTATTCACCCTATAAAAGGGTATGCAAAAGAAATCTATATCAAGCCAACGATCAGTAATCCTAATATAATAGTTGGTGAATTTTCGTATATTGCAGATTTTGATTTTGAAAGTCATGTTACACACCACTATGAATGGAACGGTGATAAACTTATAATAGGCAAGTTTTGTCAGATTGCGGCGGGTGTTGAGTTTGTTATGAACGGTGCAAATCATCAGATGAACGCTGTATCAACATTTCCGTTCTATACATTAGAGGGCTGGAATATGAAGCCGCCGGCAATGGCTGATATGCCGTTAAAAGGCGATACGGTTATCGGAAACGATGTCTGGATAGGACAAAATGCGACGATACTGCCCGGCGTTCATATTGGTGACGGTGCTATTATCGGTGCAAACAGTGTTGTTGGCAGAGATGTTGCCCCATATACGATCGTGGCAGGAAATCCTGCAAAAGCACTTCGCAAACGCTTTGATGATGAAATGATCAAATTGCTGCTCAGATTTAGATGGTGGGATAAAAGTATAGAAGAAATTGATTCGCTTATTCCTGTTCTGACTTGCAGTGATATTGAGAAAGTCAAAACAAAAATCAAAGAGTGGTTAGATTAAATTCTGGTTTATCGTATAAAGCTGACGTTCTGATGAAATTTAAGAACATTTATAATATTGACAAATAAAGACAATAAAAGTCGGGAAAACATAAAGCTTATGAGATATAATTGCAGTACAGTAAGCGAAGGGAGTAAAGATTCATGGAATGGATGGCAATAATAGGTAACTCAGTACAGTATATTGAAGATCATATAACGGAAGATGTAACTGTTGAAGACGTGGCAAAGGCTGTATGTGTATCTCCGTTCTATTTTCAGAAAGGATTTTCAATGCTCTGTGGGTTCAGCGTGTCTGAATATATCCGTAACAGAAGGTTAGCTCTGGCAGGTCGTGATTTGATGATGACAGATGAAAAAATCATTGACATAGCAATAAAGTATGGGTATGATTCTCCGGATAGTTTTACCAAAGCTTTTACGAGATTTCATGGTGTTTCACCCTCATCTGTGCGCAAGGAGGGTGCGCTGCTTAAAACCTTTGCTCCGCTGAAAATTAAGATCTCATTAGAGGGAGGCTATCTTATGGATTATAAGATCATCAAAAAGGACGCATTTACGGTTATTGCGGACGCAAAAATGTTTTCATACGAGGGTGCAAAAGAGGCTGTTCCGCAGTTCTGGCAGGAGCATTTTCAGACAGGCAAGGGACAGTATGTTATGGGTGTATACGGTATAAATATTGATATTGAAATGGGAATGAACAACTTTGAATATCTTATAGCAGATCCGTATGATACAAAAAATGAAGTGCCGGAGGGCTTTGTTACAAGAACGATTCCGGCGTTTGACTGGGCGGTATTCCCGTGTAGGGGAGCTATGCCGAATGCGCTTCAAGATGTGAATACAAAGATTTATTCCGAGTGGTTACCGGCTCTTAAAGAATATGAGTTCGCTGCCGGATATTGTGTTGAGTATTACGATGATCCTACGAAGTATGCCAAAGGAACCCAAGATGAAAACTATTACTGCGAGATATGGATTCCGGTGAAAAAGAAATAATGTAGATCGGTTTAATATCCGTTTATCTCAGCCCTGTCAGTGTGACGGGGCTTTTTTTTTGAAGGAAATGCTATATGCTTTGACTTAGCTGCCATAGCAATGCAGTCATTCTTTGCCGTTTGTGGATAATACTTTTATAGGAACAGGTGTAAGTGTTTTTTGAGCAAATAACAGGTGTCCGGATATCCTTTGCGGGTATCCGGACGGTTTTGTTTATGAGGTGATATCGTTTAAGTACTTTGTGCCTGTATCAAAAGTTCTCTTATCCAATACGGCAAATACAATATAAATATCCGCATCGATATGCTGTTTGAGAAAATCGCTGCAGGCATAAATCGCCTGTTCCCACGCTTTCTCCATTGGATAACCGTATATCCCCGCCGATATAAGTGGAAAACCTATTGACCGGCAGTTATTCTGTACGGCAAGCTCCAACGATCTTTGATATGCTTTATACAGCAACTCAGGTTCGTTATGATTTCCACCTCTCCACTGAGGATCTACCGCATGGATTATATACTTTGCGTTTGAAGCAAAGCCCGGTGTAATAACGGCATTTCCGGTGTCGCAGTGACCTATCATTTTGCATGCATTATCAAGATCTTTATAGCCGGCAGCCTTGGATATTGCACCGCATACGCCGCCACCCGGCCACAATCCGCTGTTTGCAGCATTTACGATTGCGTCGGTTTTCAAGTCGGTTATGCTGATTATTTTTATCTCTATTTTACGCATAAACACACCTCTGTTACATTATTATTTCGAGTTGATCTATACACCACGCAAACGCCTTAGCCGTGCGGATATCAGGTTCTTTGAAATAATTGCCTTCGTCCACTCCAAGGCGCAGTTTATATTCTTTAGCAAATCATGCTGTTCACGAATTCGTTCTCCGACCGCTGCCATGATTTTGTTTTTCGACTTATCTTCCTTATCACCATGGCCAAGGATAAATGCAGTCGGCTTTCGGGGAATGTGTTCTCATATACTCTTCCCACTTCGGAAACCACACCGACATTATGATTATGTTGAAACCGAGTATGAATATACCGTTGACTTAATAACACTTGAAGTTATATGTAACTGTTTGACAAGTGATGATTACACGGTAACAGGAAATGAAGGAATTGAACCCGGTTCTTATCAGATAATAGTTGAAGGTAGGGGAAACTATGAGGGAGTTGTAAAATTCGATTGGTGTATTATAAAACATGACAGCGATACTGATACTTCCGATAGTAATACAGATACACCCGACACACCCGATGAACCTGACAATATTTTGTACGGCAATATAAACGGTGACGGCAAAGTAAAAGCAAGAGATTTTTTGGTAGTACAAAGATACGCTATTAAGCTTGCTGCTCTTAATGATTTGGTCATTTATATTTACAATTTTTTTGAAACGAAATTATTTTAATTTTGTTTTCAATTTATCGAATATGCTGCTCAATAGCCGGGACTTTTTTATTTGTTTTTTTTACCAAGCGATCGTATGACAGTTTGAATTTTGCAAGTTCCGTTTGTAATTGAACTATTGTGTTTATTTGTGCTTGTGTTTTTTGGCGTTTAGTGTCTGCTTCTGTCTCTAATAAACAGAGCAGTTCCTT
>ONAH01000180.1 GCA_900315715.1 uncultured Eubacteriales bacterium | reverse complement strand
GATAAGTTTATAGAGATAATTAAAAAGGCTAAGGAGAATATCTATAACTTCCACAAGCACCAGGTTAAAAACAGCTTTGTGATAAGTGAGCTGGATGGTGTAATACTTGGACAGAAAGTGCTTCCGATAGAAAAAGTTGGTGTATATGTACCGGGCGGCACAGCACCGTTGCCTTCAACAGTACTTATGACGGTAGTACCGGCAGTGATTGCAGGAGTATCAGAGATAGTTATGGCAACGCCGCCTAACAGCGAAGGCAAGGTCAACCCCGCTATTCTTGCGACTGCAAAGGTAGCAGGTGTTACACGCATATTCAAGGTAGGAGGTTCTCAGGCTATTGCGGCACTTGCGTACGGTACAAAGAGTGTTCCGAAAGTGGATAAAATAGTAGGTCCGGGAAATGCTTTTGTAGCAGAGGCTAAGAAGCAGGTATTTGGTGTGGTTGATATAGATATGATAGCTGGCCCAAGTGATATTTGTGTAGTTGCTGACGGCACAAACAATCCTGTTGTAATTGCCGCAGATATGCTCTCACAGGCAGAACACGATAAAATGGCATCTGCCGTGCTTATAACGGAAAGCCGTGAACTTGCAGAAGCTGTGAGCGTACAGATAGAAGCACAGCTAAAACAACTTCCCCGTGAGGAGATTGCAAGAACCTCTATCGACAACAACGGAAAGATCATTATTGCTGAAAGCATTGAGCAGGCAGTAGAGATTGCAAATGCTGTTGCTCCGGAGCACCTTGAAATATGCGTTGACAATCCGTTTGATTATCTTGACAAGGTTAAGAATGCAGGATCAGTATTCTTAGGCAAGAACTGCCCCGAACCGCTTGGAGATTATTTTGCGGGACCTAACCACACACTCCCGACAAACGGCACATCAAGGTTTTCAAGTCCGCTGTCGGTAGATGATTATGTAAAGAAAACACAGTTTACATATTATACACGCAAAGCACTTGCAAAGGTAAGCGATGATGTGGCATACTTTGCCGAAAAAGAGGAGCTTTCCGCACATGCGAAGTCGGCAACCGTAAGGTTTGATTAATTAGTTTATTTAGGTGTGGCTTATATGTTGAATGTTGAGTGTTCAGAGTGGAGCACGAAGTTTGCACCCACCTCAAAGATATGATAATAACTGTTGATAATGTAAACGTTGTACGTCTTTTTGTGCCGATATGAAAGGGCAAGAAAGATTTGTTTTGAGATTAGGATATAATTTGAATTATCAGCTTTGAACAGATCACTCAACTCCACACCATTAGAAAAGGTTGTATAAAAATGAGTAAATTTTTAATAAACAAATATCAGTCGCTTGATGTATATACACCCGGTGAACAGCCAAAAGATATGGAATATGTCAAGCTTAATACAAACGAATCTCCATATCCGCCGTCAAAGGGTGTGCTTGAGGCAATAACAGATGAAGAGATATCGAAGCTTAACCTTTATCCGGATCCGGAATGTAAGGGCTTAAGGGAGAAAATTGCATCGTTATATAATGTGAATGCTGAGAATGTATTTTTGTCAAACGGCTCTGACGATATTCTCAACTTTTCGTTTATGGCATTTTGTTCGGATGAATGTGAGGCAGTATTTCCGAATATTTCATACGGTTTTTATAAGGTGTTCGGAGATCTCCATAGAGTAAAATATACTGAGATACCGCTAAAAAAGGATTTTACGATAGACGTAAACGACTATATAAATGTCGGAAAAACAGTTGTAATCGCAAATCCGAATGCACCTACCGGATTAATGCTCACACTTTGCGATATAGAAAAGATAGTATCGTCAAATCCTGATAACGTTGTAGTAATAGACGAAGCATATATAGATTTTGGCGGCACGACTTGTGTACCGCTAACAGAGAAATACGACAATCTTCTGGTTGTGCAGACATATTCAAAATCACGTTCGATGGCAGGAGCAAGACTGGGATTTGCTATTGGTTCAAAGGCTTTGATAGAGGATCTCAATAGAATAAAATATTCCACAAATCCGTACAACATAAACCGCTTGACACTTTTAGCAGGTGCGGCAGCGATAGACGATAATGATTATTATATGGATTGCTGTAAGAAGATAATCGAAACCAGAGAATATACAAAGAAAAAGCTTACAGAACTTGGATTTACTTATCTTGACTCAATGACAAACTTTATTTTTGCAAAATCAGATAAGATAAGCGGCGATGATTATTATAAAAAGCTAAAAGAAAACGGAGTGTTAGTAAGGCATTTCTCAAACCCTGCAATAAGCGATTATGTAAGAATTACAGTAGGTACAAAGGAACAAATGGATAAACTGTTTGAGGTAACGCAGAGAATTCTATAAGTGAGGAGTGGTGAGAGTTGTTTAAATTTAGCTTAATATATAGCTAATCGAAAGAATCACACTCCAAACTAAAAAGAAAGGATTACTACAATGCGAATAGGAGAAATTAACAGAAAAACCTCCGAAACCGTAATAACAACATATCTTGATTTAGACGGAATCGGAGAGGCAGATATAGATACAGGCGTAGGCTTTTTTGACCACATGATGACGCTGTTCACACGACACGGAAGATTTGATATAAGACTGTCATGTGACGGAGATACATACGTTGACGATCATCATTCGGTTGAGGATATAGGAATATGTCTTGGAAAAGCGTTTAAAAAAGCCCTTGGAGATATGAGGGGAATAAACAGGTATGGTCATATAATACTGCCAATGGACGAAACACTCATACTATGTGCTGTTGATATTTCGGGCAGGGCACACTTGTCATTTGAAGCTGATTTTCCAACAGAAAAGATAGGAACATTTGATACAGAGCTTGTTGAGGAGTTTTTTGAAGCTTTTGTAAGAAGCAGTAATGTTACACTGCATATAAAGCAGTTAAGCGGAAAAAACTCTCACCATATAGCAGAGGGAATATTCAAGGCATTTGGAAGAACTATGAAAACTGCCGTGGCTATCGACAAGGAGTTTGATGATGAGATACCTTCGACAAAAGGAGTGTTGTAAATGGTAGCAATAGTAGATTACGGTGTAGGAAACTTGTTTTCGCTTAAGAGTTCGTTCTCAATTATTGGCGAAAACGTTTTTGTAACAGGTGATCCCGATGTAATAAAGAGTGCAGACAGGATAATTCTGCCGGGAGTAGGAGCATTTGGAGATGCTGCAAAAAAGCTTAATGACAGCGGTCTTGCAGATGTGCTCAAAGAGCTTGCAAAAGAGGGCAAGCCGATTATGGGAATATGTCTTGGAATGCAGCTTTTATTTGATAAAAGTTATGAATATGGCGAACATGAGGGTTTGGGACTGATAAAGGGAAATGTAAGACCGATAGCCGATAAAGTCACATCAGATTACAAGATACCGCATATCGGTTGGAATGGGCTTAAGTTTACGGATAAGAAGTCACCTTTGTTTAAGTATATCAAAGAGGGCGATTGCGTGTATTTTGTACATTCATATTACGGTGCGGATTGTGAGGAGTCGCTCACCGCAACTGCTGAGTACGGATTTGACGTAACTGCTGCGGTAGAAAACGGCAACGTATATGGTACTCAGTTTCACCCGGAAAAAAGCGGAGAGGTCGGCATGAAGATACTCAAGGCGTTTTGTGAAATTTAAGATGAATTATGAGTTAGGAATGAGGAATTAGGAATGAATATTTTTCCTGCAATAGATTTGATCGACGGCTGTGCGGTACGTCTTTACAAGGGCGATTACAGCCAAAAGACAGTGTACAGCGATAACCCGGTCGATGTTGCAAAATTATTTGTAGAAGCCGGAGCAGAGTACATACATATAGTTGACTTAGACGGAGCAAGAGACGGCTCAAATGCTAATCTTTCAGTGATTTCCGATATAATCAAAGAAAGCGGACTAAAAGCTGAGGTAGGCGGCGGAATACGTTCCATAGAGTCTGTGAAAAAGTATCTTGATCTTGGAGTAATGCGTGTTATTCTTGGAACGGCAGCGGTAAAAGATCCTGATTTTCTTGAAGAAGCTGTCAAAACATACGCAGAGAGAGTTGCTGTTGGTGTTGATATAAAGGACGGAAAAGTAGCTGTAAAAGGCTGGACGGAGCTGTCACAGTATGATTGTTTTGAGTTTTGCGAAAGATTACAAAATCTTGGTGTAAAGACAGTTATATGTACAGATATATCAAAAGACGGCGCAATGTCAGGAACTAATCTTGCACTGTATCGTCAGCTTAAAGAGAGATTTACAATGGAAATAGTAGCATCGGGCGGAGTATCTGATATAGAGAATGTAAAACGCCTTACAGAAATGGATATGTACGGAGCAATTCTTGGAAAAGCACTGTATACAGGATCGATAGACCTTAAACAAGCGATAAAAATTGCAAAGGAAGGTAGAGTATGATAACAAAAAGAATTATCCCCTGCTTAGACGTAAAGGACGGCAGAGTAGTTAAGGGTGTGAATTTCTTAGGACTTGCAGATGTTTCATCTCCTGTAAAGTTAGCAAAATTTTACAGTGATAACGGTGCGGATGAGTTGGTATTCTATGATATTACCGCATCAGCAGAGGGACGTGCGCTGTTTACGGATATTTTATGTGAGGCGGCAAGCACAATATTTATTCCGCTGACTGTTGGCGGAGGTATTAACACAGTTGATGATTTCGACAGAGTATTGAAGTGCGGTGCAGATAAGGTAAGTGTAAATTCTGGTGCTATCAAGAACCCCGATCTTATAAATGCGGCTGCACAGAAGTATGGCGATCAGTGCGTTGTATTGTCTGTTGACGCTAAGCGTGTTGACGGTACATATCATGTGTTTGCAAAGGGCGGACGTGAGGATACAGGCATGGACGCAATAGAGTGGATTAAGCGTGGACAGTCGATGGGTGCGGGAGAGATAGTTCTCAACAGCATTGATACGGACGGCGTAAAAGGCGGATTTGACCTTGAAATGCTTGGTGCAGTATGTGAGATAGCGACAGTTCCCGTAATAGCTTCGGGCGGTGCAGGAAATATGGAGCATTTTACACAGCTTTTCAATGCACTTCCAAAGGTTGACGCAGGACTTGCGGCATCAATTTTCCATTTTGGAGAGGTAGATATACACGAACTTAAGGAAAAACTTAGCAAGGACGGAATAAACGTAAGGCTCTGATAATACTATCTGAAAGATACAAAAGGAAGAGTTTGACCGGTAGCATATAGAATGCAGTGGTTGGACTATTAAAAATATTATCGGCTTTGGTTAGGTTTTCTGAAGTGTTATGATATTTGCATTAAAGACAGACAGGTAGTATTGAGTGGGATACAGTGAATTTTTAATGAAAATAATTTGAGTATATTATGAATAATAATATTTTTATTTCAAATTTAAAAACAAACAGACACGGCAGAGGAGTACTAAGTTATCGTGAACTTGATTACGAACAGGGAGAATACGTTGTTGATAATGTAGAACCTGAGCTGTTAAATATGCGTAGAAACACTTCAGCTGGCTATGTGATATTTTGTTTATTATTTATCATAATTAATATAGTGATTGTTTACCGTTCATTTTTATTCTCAGTTTTAATAGGTTCTTTATTGGTCGGAGTCAACGGAGGCTTAATTATAGCGATAGGAACGAAAAGCATTAAGCAGTTTTCAAAAGGACCTGTTTTTGAGTCAGCCAAGAAATTAGAATATCCAAAAGAAAGGCTTACGGCAACGGTTACAAATACATATAGAATAACCGAAAATCGTCATCTCCAAGGGTATGGTGAGAATGTGATGACACAAATTACTTCGGAATATACTGTGTTTGAATGTTATTATGAAGGAGTTCATTATTTGCTTGAAAGAAAGAGTGATATTTCGAGATTTACCGTAAGCAACCCTAAAATCAATGAAAAGCGGATAATATTTTTTGATAAAAAATATCCTGCAAGGTCTTTGCTGGAAGATGATATAAAAGAAAAAAAGGGTATTTTCGGCGGTATTTTCCTTATTCTGTTTGGAGCATTGTGGTTAGGCTTGTTTATTATGTCATTGGTATGAAAAAATTGATGATAATAACAAAGCTTGATGTCTATATATTGTAAATAACGGAAGTATTATTTATCGGAAAACGCAGATGAACTAAGATTTTTTAGTAGATTAATAAATGATATTTGATAATTATGACAATAAAAAAATTTTATAAATTGAGTTATGGAGAGATATAATATGATAAACATTGACGAACTTAAATTTGACGAAAAGGGACTTATCCCTGCGGTAGTAGTAGATGATGACAGTAAGAAGGTGCTGACTGTCGCATACATGAACGCAGAGAGTCTTGAAATTTCTATGAAAGAGGGCAGAACCTGCTTTTGGTCACGCTCCAGACAAGAACTTTGGAGAAAGGGCGAAACATCGGGTAACGTTCAGCATATCGTAAAGATACAGACAGACTGTGATAAGGATGCACTTACCGTTTATGTAAAGAAAGACGGTCCTGCGTGTCATTTGGGAACAGATTCGTGTTTTAATGATGATGTATATGTAAGCGATACACTCCACAGCTTTTCGCTTGAAAGCCTAATGGAAATGCTTGTCGGCAGAAAGGTAGAGAAGAAAGAGGGTTCTTATACAACATATCTTTTTGAAAAGGGTATAGATAAGATTCTCAAGAAGGTAGGAGAGGAGTGTACAGAGGTAATAATCGCTGCAAAGGCTGATGATAAAAAAGAAACCATTTACGAGATCGCTGACCTCACATATCATGTTATGGTAATGATGATAGAAATGGGTATTAGCCTTGACGATGTACACAAAGAGCTTGCTTCACGTCACGTTATTGACCACAAGGTAAAGCAGGAGAAAATGACATCGTGATTAAGGTACAGCAAAATCTCCACACCCATACAACGTATTGCGACGGCAAGAATACCGTGGAAGAAATGGTATGCAGTGCGATCGAAAAGGGTATGACTTCAATAGGGTTTTCAGGTCATGCTTATACTATGCATGATACAAGTTACTGTATGAGTAAAAACAATACTTTGCTTTATGCAGAAGAGATTGATCGTCTGAAAGAAAAGTTCAAAGGGATTATTGAAATATACACAGGTCTTGAACAGGATTATTTTTCATCACCTGCGTTTATACGAACAGATTATATAATCGGATCGATACATTACGTTTTAAAAAACGGTGAGTATATACCTGTTGACGAAACGAAGGAGATTATTCTTACGGCAGTACAAAGACAGTATGGCGGCGATATATATGCATTTCTGGAGGACTACTATAAGCAAGAGGGAAATGTATATAATATAACAAAGTGCGATATAGTAGGGCATTTTGACTTATGCGAGAAGTTTAATGCAGACGGCAGCCTTTTTGACAGTACAAATCCACGTTATGTAAGTGCGTGGAAAACCGCACTTGATACTTTGGTGAAACAAGGTGTGATATTTGAGATAAATACAGGTGCCATGTCAAGAGGATACACCGAATACCCTTACCCGAAAGCTGATATTCTCAGAGAAATAGCACGTCTTGGAGGAAAAATATGCTTATCAAGCGACAGCCACGATGTTACCACAGTAAATTACAAGCTTGATGAAATGACAGAATATGCCAAGTCATGCGGTTTCGGAAGTGTTTATGTCTTTGACGGAAAGTCTTTTTCTGAGATAGGAATATAATGGTTTAAAAAGCAGATAATAGTACAGTTCTGTTTTTAAATAAAGTAAAGATGAAAGGAGGCGTAAAGATGAACGAACAGGTTACACAGCTTGTTGAAAAGCTCAAAAACAATCCGGAGATAATCAAGTCGCTCAGCAGTAAAGAGGAAACAGTAAAGCTTATTGCAAAAGAAACAAACATGCCTGAAGCTGAGTGTGCAAAGATCTATGACGCTATTGTAGAGAAAGTAAAGGGCGGTATCGCCGGCAAGCTTGGCGGAAAGCTACCTTTTAATTTTGGTTAATTACCGCAACATCATTCCCCGAAGCTGATGTTTAAAAACGGCTTAGGGGAATTTGTTTTTTTGTGAGTATATATTGTAAAAAGCAGTTAATCATATATTGGTAATAAACTTTTACAAGATGAATGCATATTTTGGATAGTAGAATTGTGATTGTAAATTTTACAAAATAAACGCTTTTGACAGCAATATTGTTAATAAACAGGGTTAAAAAACGTTGATTGTATAGATAA
The DNA here is from genome assembly GCA_900315715.1 of uncultured Eubacteriales bacterium. Taxonomy (GTDB): domain Bacteria; phylum Bacillota; class Clostridia; order Oscillospirales; family Acutalibacteraceae; genus RUG592. The sequence goes on along the minus strand of ONAH01000180.1, from coordinate 16,801 downwards.
ATTCACGAAAAGGTGTTGATTTTTTTCTCATTTTGTAGTAAAATAAATATCGTTAACGCTTGGCGTTGGCAATTAAGCTATTATGTTTTTTCGAAAGGTGATTTTTCATGAGTCAATGGGTAAACAATTCTGTTTTTTACCACATCTATCCTTTAGGCTTCTGCGGATGTCCTGAATATAATGACGGCAAGGTTGAGTATCGACTTGATAAGGTACTTAATTGGATACCGCACTTAAAGGAAATGGGTATTAATGCTATATATTTTGGACCTGTGTTTCAGTCAAAGAAACACGGCTATGATACAAGCGACTACTATACAATAGATTGCAGATTAGGAGACAACGCAAGCTTTAAGCATATCTGTGAAGAACTCCATAAGAACGGCATAAGAATTGTGCTAGACGGTGTATTTAACCATGTCGGCAGAGATTTTTGGGCCTTTAAGGACGTACAGCACAATGGTGATTGTTCGCAGTACTGCGGCTGGTTTCAGAATTTAAACTTTGGCGGACGTTCTCCTTATAATGATCCGTTCTGGTATGAGGGCTGGAGTGGTCATTATGATCTGGTTAAGCTTAATCTTCATAATCAGGCTGTTGTGGATCATCTCATAGGTGCAGTTGATATGTGGATAAATGAGTTTGGTATAGATGGATTAAGGCTTGACGCCGCAGACTGCATTGAGCCTAACTTCTTTAGAACTCTCCGCAAGTTCTGCAAGGGCAAAAACCCTGATTTCTGGTTAATGGGAGAGATCATACACGGTGACTATAATCGTTGGGCTAATCCTGAGATGATGGATTCCGTTACAAATTATGAGTGTTACAAAGGTATTTACTCATCGCATAATGATAAGAACTACTTTGAGATAGCACATTCTTTGCAAAGACAGTTTGCAAACGGCGGTATATATCAGAATCTTTGTCTGTATAACTTCCTTGATAACCATGATGTAAACCGTATCGGTTCAACAATAAGAAACATTAACCATATCAACAATGTATATACGGTAATGTTTACAATGCCGGGTGTACCGTCGATATATTACGGAAGTGAGTGGTCGATAGAAGGCAAGCGTACAAGGGAGAGTGATGATATGCTGAGACCATGCCTTGAACTCTCTGCGGCAGATCATGCAAAGCGGTCTGTTGTTGCTCATATTGGAAAGCTTTCTTCTTTGAGAAAGCATTTTTCAGCGTTGTGTTTCGGTAAATATGAGAACATAATAATCAGAAATGAACAGCTTGTGTTCAAGCGTTTTACAGGAGATCAGACGATAGTTGTTGCTTTGAATGTAAACGATAATGAGTATTGGATGGATTTCAGTATAAACGGCGGCTGTATGCTGACTGATCTTTTGATTGACGGCGCTGAATACCGTGTGGAGAACAACCATACAAGTGTATGTATTCCCGGAAACAGTGCAAGAGTTCTTCTGTTGCATAACGGAGATTTTGATTACCGTAAATTTATGGGAGAGATTTCAAATGAGATCCCCGAACCGATAGAAACTCCGATCAATAAACAGTCTGAACAGCCTACTGAAAATCAGACAGCTTCAGAGAATATCAATGACGAGAAGCCGTTTGAAATAAAGTACGGCAAATATCATCACTTCAAGGGTAAGGAATATGCAGTTTTGTCGATTGCGACTGATAGTGAAACTTTAGAGAAAGTGGTTGTATATAAGCAGCTTTACGGAGACGGAAACATTTGGGTAAGAACTGCAAAGAATTTTTCCGAGTTTGTAGAGGTTGACGGCAGAAAAGTCAGAAGATTTGAGTATATAGATAACGAGTAATAAAAAATAACGCACTGATAAAACGGTGCGTTATTTCTTTTATATATTAATACTAAAAAACTAAATTCTTAACAGGGTAGCGGCAAAAAGTGCCATTCCGCTGATAATGATGAAGTATAACACCGACAAGATCACACTTTGTTGATATACCATAAGGAATGGGTAAGGGCCCTCTACTACTTTTAGAATATTGAGAACAATGATAACTGCTGCGTATGTAAATGTAGGTAGTAAGGAAAGGAAAATATGTTTTTTTGAGAGGGGATTTCTTTTTTCAAAAAATACAAATGAAATAAACGAAAGTACAGGACACAACAGATGGTGAAATATCTGTACTCCCTCAACCATTACATTAAACCCTGCCAAAGGTACGAAGAAAAACAATACCACTGCGAAGGTGAGCGTAAGACATACGGTAGAAGCATACCTAAGAAAGCTGAGAGCAAGCGGAATGTTGTTTTTAGTTTTTAAGTAAAACGCAACATAAAGAGAACTTGTAATAAGTGCAAAAATGTTGCTTAAAACTGTGTAATACTGAAGTACGCTCAAACCGTGTTTAGCACACATTGAACAGCCTATGATCTCAAAAATAATAATCAAGATGTTAAAGAATAAAGGAAGTTTATTTTTTGTAGTTTTCATAATAAAATCGCCCCGAAAAAACTAATGAAGTAAAAAAAGCTATCCAAAAATCCGGATAAATAAGCGGTTATTATTATATGGATTAATTAATAACAGCAAAGAGAAGCAAAAGTATCTTGTCCCTCTTATTAAGAAAAAAGAGGGCATGATATTTGATTACTTCTTTGTTTTCTTTTTACCGCCTGTTGTTGTATATGATATTCCTGTACCAGGGATACCTACTGTTGTTCTGGTAGTGCCGTTAGTGCTTATGGTGTGGTGAATACCATTTCCGCCAAATGTAACGCTTGCACTGTTAGTATTGATGTTGAGTTTAACGTTTTTCCCAAGTTTAATACTCTTTCTGAATTTTAATCCCATAAAAAAGCCTCCTTATCAACATTATTTTTATATAATGTGGAAAATCAGTTTGCGTTCTGATTATTGTTGCTGTAAACCGTACCTCTGATACCGTCAAGCGTAACAACCGTACCCGATTTGAGAATTGATGTAGCGTGTTTTGCACCGACAACAGCAGGCTTATCAAGGGCAAGACACATAATAGCAGCGTGGCTGTTAATGCCTTCCTGTTCGGTGATAATACCCTTAGCAGTTTTGATAATACGTATAAGTGCATTGGTAGTCTTAGGAATAACGAGAATATCTCCGTCAGTATAATTACGGAAAGCTTCCTCTTCGTTTTTACAAACACACAGTCTGCCGCATACTACTTGTTCTATAATGGATTCACCGGTAACAAGTACATTTCCGACAAGATGGACTTTAAGAAGATTAGTAGTACCCGATATACCAAGAGGAACACCGGTTGTAATAACTGTAAGATCGCCGCTTTGTACGAGTCCGTTTTTTTGAGCAACATCTACGACATGTTCAAAGAGGACGTCGGTGTTGTCTTTCTCTTCAACAACTATGGGGATAACGCCCCAAGAGAGGTTCATTTGTCTGCGTACCTTTGGTTCGGTAGTACCGCAGATAATAGGACATTCAGGGCGGTACTTTGAGATCATGCGAGCGGTCTGACCGGTTTTAGATACAGTGAGTATAGCTGTCGCACCAAGATCATGAGCTGTTGTGCAGGTAGCGTGAGAAATAGCTGAGGTAACATCGGGACGCTCCGTAATATCTCTCTTTCTGAATTTATCAATATAGTTAATATCCTGTTCGGTAGCAATAGCAATTTTTGCCATTGTTTTAACTGCTTCAACAGGATATTTTCCGGCAGCAGTTTCACCTGATAGCATGATAGCACTAGTACCGTCATAGATAGCGTTTGCAACGTCTGTGCTTTCTGCTCTTGTAGGGCGTGGGTTTTTGATCATTGAATCAAGCATCTGAGTAGCGGTGATAGCCTGTTTGCCGGCTTCATAAACCTTCTGAATAATTTGTTTTTGGAGAATAGGAATTTCTTCCAGTGGTATTTCTACGCCAAGATCACCTCTTGCTACCATGATACTGTCAGATACTCTGATAATATCATCTATGTTGGCGATACCCTCATGGTTTTCGATTTTAGCGCATACTCTGATGTCGTTACAGTTATGCTTTTTTAGCTCTTTTCTGAGGAGCATAATATCATTTGCGGAACGTGTAAAGCTTGCAGCAATAAAATCAATATCCTGCTCAACACCAAAAGCTATATCAGCCCTGTCCTGATCGCTGATAAAAGGAAGTGATAATTTTACATTTGGAATATTAATACCCTTATGAGATGATACAGTACCACCGTTAATGACTGTGCAGATAACGTCTTTATCGGAGCATTTGCGTACACGCAGTTCAATAAGACCATCGTCAATAAGAATACGGGTATCGGGTGAAATCTCCTGAGGGAGAGTTTTGAAGGTAACGCTGCAGCGAGTATTGTCGCCGTCAATGTCCTCTGTTGTAAGAGTAAAATCCTGACCTGTTTCAAGAGTTACAGGACCTTGTGAGAAGTCGCCTGTTCTGATTTCGGGACCTTTTGTATCGAGAAGAATGGCAATAGGGAGATCAAGTTCCTCACGAAGTTTTTTTACAGCGTCAATTCTAATTTTATGATCTGCATGAGTACCGTGACTCATGTTAATACGTGCAACGTTCATGCCTTCAAGCATAAGTTTGCGAAGGATATTTTCGTCATCGGTTGCAGGGCCTAGAGTACAGATGATTTTAGTTTTTCTCATATAATTATTACCTCGCTTTACGGTTAATAATCACTATATACAACTTAAGCAAGGCAGAGTTCTGGTTAAACGATATTTGAAAAGAGGTGTGTTTAAAAAAGACATGCACCAGATTAGCTTTGCAGAAACATTTTCGTTGCCGTTCTTTATGCGAAACAAAAATGACGTCCACCACCATAAGCTGAGAACAGTGAGATTATAATAATACCTGATAGAGATGTATAATACAATAGAGTAAACGGCATTAATGCGTATTCAGCCAAAATATATCAGGTGTTTATGTTAGGGATTATATTAAATGTCCGGCTTAAAACTTGGCATAAGTTCAAGCTTAAATTTATTTCTCTCATGCATAGCGTCGATTTTGGCTTTTGTATCAGCGTCCTCAATATGCCCTGTTCTAAGATATTCGTCAAGTACAGCATAGGTAAAGCCAAGATTATCTTCGTCGGTTTTTCCGCAAAGGCCGTCAATCGGAGGTTTATCTACAAGATGAGACGGAAGCCCTAAATATCTGCCGATTTCTTTTACCTCAGCAACCGTAAGGTTACTCATAGGGCTAAAATCACCTGCGGCGTCGCCGTATCTTGTTGAATATCCAACCCAGTCCTCCGAGAGATTACAGGTGTTTACAACTCTGCCGTTGTGGCTCTGAGAAACTGCATAAAGTGTACTCATACGGATTCTTGGGGGTAGGTTAGTAACAGCTTGTACAGACATTTCAAAAGGCATAGCTTCGGTGATAGCTTTAACAGCCTGACCGATGTTTACAACGTAGTGTTTGATACCGAGATGATTTACGAGATCGTATGAAAACTGAATGTCACTCTGCTCACCGCTTGGCATAAGAACTCCGATAACTCTGTCTTTGCCGAGTGCTTTGACGCAAAGTGCAGCCGCAACAGAACTGTCTTTGCCGCCGGAGATACCGATGACAGCATTACAGTCTTTACCGTTTTTTTCAAAGAAATCTCTTATCCAGTTAATACATTCGTCAGTTACTTTTTTTGTATCGAACATGATAATCATGCCTCCTTTTGTTATCATATAAATTGTAGTTTTTTACTGTTGATAGGATAGCTATTAAAAGATATTTCATTAAAAATCACTATCCTATTACTTTAGTTTACCACATAATCCCGATAATATCAAGGCTAATATTATAAAGGAAATTAACATTTTAGTCTCAAAAACAAAAACTCTCCGCCCTTTACGGTTGGAGAGTGGGAACACTATTGTTTATTGGAAGAACGCAGAGTATCGGCAATAACGTTACCCAGCATTTCTCCGGAATATACAGCTTCTTCGAGCGTGTTGGCGTCGGTACCGATCTCAACAAGAAGAGAACCGGGAGCAAGGTTCATATTATACATGAAGTTGCCGAAATACAGTGGTCTTGTCATGCCGGGGTAAGAGGTTTCTGCGGTACTGTGGAGTTTCAGAGCAAGACTTAAGTTTTGCTCCCAATTCGGAAAGCTATAATAGCCGTAGTTGTCGTTTCCGCACATTATCATGATCTGAGCAGCTTTTTTTCCGTTGTATGTAAATGTAGGCTTGATTTTTTCGTTATCGTCGGTAGTGATGCTGTCACGGTGAATGTCAAGAATTATTTTGATAGTGGGATACTTTTCCAAATAATCCAGTATAGATTGTGCGCTGTTGTCATAAGCACCGTAATATTGAGGATCATCGTGGTGCGTACAGCATTGTACTGCGCCTATACCGTTTGACTTAAGACTGTCGCATATCGCTTTTCCGACACGAACAACATTGAAGTTGTCATCAGTATCCCTTGGATAGAAACTCTCATAGTAGTATCCAAGGTCATTGTCCATATATGATTCAGTGGCGTGAGTATGTACGATCAGGACTTGCGGTTCTGTGGTATCTTCGTATTCAAAGGGAAGAGGAGCATTGAGATATTTCCCGATATCAAGTGTTAGTTCGGTAGAGTTTTTTACAAAGAAATTATCATACGAAACATTAGATTCACGAAAAAGACTTTCTGTTACAAGAAATGTCTGTTCTCCCTTATGTTCGCTGTTATCTTTACGTTTGGACACTGTATCGGAGTCTGGTTTTTGGGACGAAGAAGCATCTTTCACAGTGGAAGTGCTAACGGGTGCCGAAGAAGGTTCTTTGTCGTACATAGATAGCCCGGTTGCGATTATTTTTATACCGTCACTGTGAAGTAGAGAAACAGTTCTGCTCCAGATACAGAAAATGGCAAAAAATGACATAACCGTTGCGGAAAATACTACGGTAGCTCTGCATATTTTTTCACTGACTTTCAATTACTGCACTCCTTTGTTTTTCTATTTCGGTATAATAATATGCAGGGTTTTAAGTAAATATTACAATAAGTCATAGTATGTTTGAATACGGGTATTATTAAAATTTGGCGGGTAATCAGTTGTTTGACGAAAGAGTATAAGCAAAATATTCTTTTGTTCTTTAGGGTATGGGTTTGCGGTAATATACAAAAATAATACTAAAAATTTGCACAATTATTTTTTTGATATCACTTGAAAATTCTGTAAATTGGTATATAATATAAATGTTAAGGTTTTAACTTTGAAAAGGAATGGAATCAGCGGGGTGTTTTCTATGTATGATCATAATAGAATAAAAAATCACATCAATGGAGTAGAATCATGCTCATATGAGCTGTTCGGTGCACATATAGAGAACGGAGGAGTCTATTTTTCAGTATATGCACCGGGAGCTGTGAACGTCAAGCTGATAGCTTCGTATAACGGTTGGCAGGAAATACAAATGGATCGTGACGTGTTCGGTGTATGGAACGTCTTTATAGACGGCATAGGAGAGGGAACGATTTATAAGTATAAGATATTTATGCCTGACGGCAACTGTGAAGATAAAGCTGACCCATTTGCATTTTACAGTGAAGTAAGACCGAAGAATGCTTCGATAGTATATAATATAGAGGATTACCGCTGGAGAGATGAGGAGTGGATAAAGAACAGAACCAAAAACTACGACAGACCGCTTAATGTGTATGAAGTACACTTAGGCTCATGGAAGATAAAAGACGATAAACAGGGCGACGACAAGTATTACAGATATGAGGAGCTGATAGACGTACTGATACCATACGCAAAGGAGATGGGATATACTCATATAGAGTTTCTTCCTTTGACAGAACATCCGTACGACGGATCTTGGGGTTATCAGGTAACCGGATTTTATGCACCGACAAGCAGATACGGCGAACCACGTTATCTGATGAAACTTGTTGACGAATGCCATTTGAACGGAATAGGAGCTATATTTGATTTCGTATCGGTGCATTTTGCAAAAGACGATTATGCTTTGCCGTTCTTTGACGGAACATGCTTGTATGGAAGTGAAATTCCTCAGTTCAGAGATTCCGCATGGGGTTCTGTAAGGTTTGATTATTCAAAGCCACATGTGCAAAGCTTTATGCGATCAGCAGTGAATTTCTGGATAAATAAATACCACTTTGACGGAATAAGGTTTGACGCAGTCGCATATCTTATCTACCCGGACGGAAATCCACAGTCGCCTGAGTATGACTGCGGAGTGTGGTTTATCAAAAACACCCTTTATACACTTAATGCGTATCACCCAGACGTAATGTTTATAGCAGAGGATTCCGCTTGCCATATAAAGGATACTGCCCCTGTCGTATATGGCGGAATGGGATTTGACTACATGTGGAATTTCGGATGGTCATCTGAAACTTTAAGATATATGACATTACCGTATAATATGCGTGCACAGAACCATAATATTATGACGTACCCGATGTATTACTTTAATACAGAGCTGTTTATGCTGGTACTTTCACACGATGACGTTGCAAACGGAAAACAGTCTGTAATATCACGTTTTTACGGAAAGGATCAGGAGGAGAAGTTTGCAAATTACAGAACGTACTATCTCTACCAAATGACGCATCCGGGTAAGAAGATGAATTTTATGGGAAATGAGCTTGCGGAGTTTATGGAGTGGAAGAGTGAACAGGCACTTGCGTGGGATTTATTGAAATATCCAAACCACGACAGTTTCCACGAATTTGTAAAGAAGTTGAACGCTATATATAAAAGCGAGCCGGCACTGTATGTACAGGATTACAATGTAGCGTCGTTTGCATGGATTGATCTCCAGAATGCCGCTACCAGTATTTATGCATACAGACGAGATGATTTTGCGGGAAATCCACTGTTTGTGGTGCTAAACTTTTCGCCTTATGAGCATGAGTATTGGCTTGCGGTAGGGTATGACGGATATTTCAGAGAAATAATAAGTACCGATACCGATATCTATGGAGGACATAATACAAGAAATTATGAGCTGCATTCCAATGAGGGTTATCTCCGATTAACACTTGCACCCTTGAGCGGAATAATAATCAAACCGTGCGAGAAAGACGAGATTGAATTGGAAGAGGAAGAAGAAATAGAGTATATAGAAGTGGTTGAAGAGATAGAGGAAGTAGAAGAAGCGGAAGAAACAGAAGAATAAAACAATCCCTTCGGTGTATAGTCATCGGAGGGATTATTGTAATACATGGAAAACCAGCCTCACACCAAACAGCAAATGAGAATAAAATAATGTTTGCGTTTTGTCCCATTGTGTAGTATAATATAATTAGGCGTACTGTACGGAGGGGTTAGATGAAAAAGGTTTTAAAGAAACTCAGCATAATTTTGCCAATCCTTGTAATTCTTACTCTCGGAGTTGTTGGTGTATGCTATTTTAATGAGATACGCACTCTGCTTTCGCTAAAACCGATAGAGGGTACGAACCTCTATACAATGGAGTATTTTTCAGATTATCACTTCGATGAGTTTTTGCAAACAGGAGCAGCTAATAACAAAGAATATTACGATTACATAAATAATATGATAAACAAACAGACAGGACTTGAACTCCTGTCGGGAGAAGCATCTTCAAATGCCTGTACAGCGTTTACGTTTCGAGATAAGGAAGGCGGACGCTACCTTGCAAGAAATTATGACAATAAAGCAAATCCTGTTATGCTTGTAGTTACCGCACCAAAGGATGCTTTTAAATCTATTTCAGCAGTAAACATGACATGCATGGGATATAATAATGAGAAGGTTCCTGGCAGATTTGATGTAAATACGTTAGCGGCTCCGTATTTTCCGACAGACGGAGTAAACGAAAAGGGTGTATCGGTTTCTGTTTTGCAGGTGAATTTTGCACGAAAACAAAAGTCAGATAACCGTGTAACACTTGGAATATATGCGGCTGTAAGAATGGTGCTTGATTATGCAGACAGCGTAGATAATGCAGTGGCTTTGATAGACAAGCATAATATGTACTTTGATACAGCTTTTATGGCACAGTTTTTTGTTGCTGATAAAGGCGGCAACAGTGCATTGATAGAATTTGTAGATGGAAAAATGTACATTATCAAAAATGAAAATTCAGGATTTCAAGTAGCATCTAACTTCAATAATATAGAGGAACAGTTTAGCCGTGACGGTTATGTTAAACTGCGTGAGTACAGAAAATGGCTGGTAAATTCCGATACGACTGCGTACGAAAGTGCATACAGTGGTTACATACGCTATGATTTTGTATATGATTCACTATATAATACAAGTGGAATAATGACAATGGACGAAGGTTTTGACCTGTTAGAAAATGTCGCCTCACCCGATAATCTACAATATTCGGTAATATACAGACTTGATAAGGCGGAGGCTTCCATAATTACGGATAATGATTGGGAGAAGAAAACAACAGTCGCAGTTCGCTGATGACTTTGTTTAATAACTAAAATATGAAAATGGGGGAATGTGTCATGGGCAATATACGTTTTGCAATGAAGGCACTTGGTGTATTGGTGGCTTGTGTATTAGCTGTGGGAAGTTCTGTTTCTGCAAGCGCCATAGTAGCAGATACGCAAAAAACATCAGTCAAAGCTGATGAAAATCAACCTTTTTTTATGGAGAATAAAGAGAAAAATAAAGGACTTATGCCGTCAGCATACCATGTACCTGGTTCTATGCTTGAACCTTCAGGTGCATCGTTGCCGTCGTCATATAGATCTAAAATAACCGATGTAAAAAATCAGGGAATTTATAACACATGTTGGGCATTTTCAAATATTGCAGCATTGGAGTCGTTCTTGATAAAAGATGGAAAAGGTACATATGATCTGTCAGAAAACCACCTTTCATGGTGGTCAACGGAACAGTATAATTCAGACGGGTATGGCTGGCAGTTTACTGACCTTGATTATGGCGGATACAGTATGGTAGGTGCAGGTTACCTTGCGTCATGGCAGGGTGCAAAGCTTGAGGAGGATTTTCCATATTCAAGTTATGGCAATAGTATGCCTGATAATATGGAAGACGGATATATTCCTTATAACGTAACCGGTATAATGTATGTAGCAAATGATATAACATCAGTAAAGACAGCAATAAAAAATTACGGTGGAGTAGCTACTTCGTATAGTAGTACCGATCGTTTCTATAATAGAGATCGGTCCTCATATTACCAGGCTGAGGGAGATTATTGCCCCGGTCATGCTATTACCATTATCGGTTGGGACGACGATTATTCAGTGGATAATTTCAAAGAAGCACCACCCGCTGACGGTGCATGGCTTGTTAAGAACAGCTGGGGAGATAGTACTTGTGAAGATGGATTAATGTGGATTTCATACTATGATCCGTATTTGCTTGACACGAACTTGTGGGGTAGTAATGTTGTAATCACCTCTGCAAGAACTAATAGTGGCTATGACAGATTATACCAGAATGAAACATATGGTGCAACGTGGTACACCTATCTGAATGAATCCGATAATAATTATTTGAGAGAACTAACGTTTGTTAATGTATTTGATTTTGATCAACAGCATAAGTACTTGCAGAAAGTAATATTTGAAACAAGAGAAACAGGCGTAAGCTATAAGGCGTATTATATTCCGGTAGTGAACGGAGTTCCGGATGCGAAAGCGGATAACTGGATTAAGCTTGCAGCAGGAAAGAGCAATACTTCGGGATATATCTGTGTAGATACAGCAGGGTTTGAACTGCCATCCGGAGTTGGAGCAATAGGAATAACTGTTGATTCAGGAGATAGCAGTGCGTATGCTTCAATGGGTGTTTCAGAGTGGCTGGCAGATGCAAACAATAACTATGTTTTTTTCCCTAATGCACACAAGAACGAAAGTTTTGTAATACACGATTCAACCGTTTATGACTTGATGGATATTTACGCAGCGTCAAACGATGAGATCGGAGGAACTCTTGTAATAAAAGCGTTGGCGTCAGAATACAGAATAGGCGATGTCACAGGTGACGGAAGGTCATCTACTGCAGACGCATTGTATATTCTCAGAAACTCTCTTGGTATGAAGTATTTTGATAAGGAACAAATGGTAAATGCTGATACAAATTTTGACGGAAACATCACCGCAGCCGATGCACTTAGAGTACAGAGAAAAACAGTAGGTCTTATTTCAGACTACTAATTTAAGTTAATAAAAAACAAAAGAAGGGGACAGTATCACAAAAACGTGATGCTGTCCCTAATTGTTTTACCTCAGAAATAACGGAAAGTATAAATAAAAATAGGATCCTTATTCTTCTGAATGTTCGTGTTCAACGTCTTTAAAAACGTTATGGTCATACTCAATGCCATTTTTGTCGTAATAGTCTTTAATAGCCGCTTTAATAGCTCCTTCTGCTAAAACTGAGCAGTGAATCTTGTGTGCAGGCAACCCGTCAAGAGCCTCAGTAACAGCCTTGTTTGTAAGTGCAAGTGCGTCTGAGAGCGGTTTTCCCTTAATCATCTCAGTTGACATAGAAGATGACGCTATTGCTGAACCGCAGCCAAATGTTTCAAACTTTACGTCGGAAATAATATCGTTATCTATTTTCAGATATATTCTCATAATATCACCGCATTTTGCGTTGCCAACTTCGCCTACACCGTCAGCGTTTTCGATAACGCCTACATTTCTTGGGTGCATGAAGTGGTCCATTACTTTTTCACTGTATAACATAATCTCTTTTTCCCTCCTGCAAATCTCTCCATACGGGTGACATAGTTCTTAAATATTCAACAACCTTTGGAACTTCCTGTATTATATAATCTATTTGTTCGTCAGTGTTTTCGTCTGAAAGTGATAGTCTGAGTGAGCCGTGCGCAATTTCGTGCGGGCGTCCTATGGCAAGCAGCACATGACTTGGATCAAGAGAACCCGATGTACACGCAGAGCCTGATGATGCGCTTATACCCTTTGCGTCAAGCAAAAGCAAAAGTGATTCTCCCTCAATAGCTTCGAAGCAAATGTTTACTGTACCGGGAAGCCTGTTCGTAATATCTCCGTTAAGTATAGAGTGGGGGACTTTCAAGAGCTCATGTATAAGTCTGTCACGCATAGAGGAGAGTTTAGCATTGGTAGATTCCATGTTTTTGCATGCTTCGTCAAGAGCGGCAGCCATAGACACAATTCCTGCAACATTCTCAGTGCCTGCACGTTTTCCTCTTTCCTGAGCACCGCCCTCTATAAGGTTTGAGATATACACTCCTTTTCTTACGAAAAGCACACCCACACCTTTTGCGCCATGAAACTTATGTGCGGAGAGTGAGAGCATATCAATATTGTCTTCCCTAACATTAACTGGAATATGACCTGCCGCCTGAACTGCGTCTGTATGGAATGTAATATTGTTTTCACGGCATATTTTGCCTATTTCTCTGATAGGCTGGATAGTTCCGATTTCGTTGTTTGCATACATTACAGTAACTAAGCAAGTATCAGGACGAATAGCTAAACGGACATCTTGAGGGGAAACTATTCCGTTTTCATGTACATCAAGCAAGGTTATTTCAAAACCTTCTTTTTTGAGTTTTCTAAGCGTGTGTAAAACAGCGTGATGCTCAAATTTTGTGGAAATGATGTGTTTCTTACCTTTTCTTGCACCGTATTCTGCGGCAGAACGGATAGCCTGATTATCGGCTTCGCTTCCTCCCGAAGTAAAGTATATTTCTTTTGAGTCGCAACCTAAATTTCTTGCTATGCTTTCTCTTGCATTACAAAGCGCCTCTTTTGCTTTTTGACCAACGGTATATAAAGATGATGGATTACCGAAGTTGTTTCGCAAATACGGAAGCATGGCATTTACGGCTGTTTCACTCATAGGGGTAGTAGCAGCATTGTCTGCGTAAACGTACATTTGTTTTTCTCCTTTTTAGTAATAAAATTATAAAGATTTGTAGATAGAATGAAACCGTATTTTCCCTTCATAAAAATCCTCCCTGTAAATTGATACTATCATTACAGGGAGGGTGCGATACGATGTCATCAACACAAAACAAATAATAATTGATGACATATGTTTATGGAGAGGTGTGTTTAGCTTAATTAATCCTCAAGAGCCTGACGAATATCCTCAATAATATCATCAATATGCTCTGTGCCGATAGACAGTCTGATCGTGCTTGGTGAGATACCCTGCTCTGAAAGTTCCTCTTCTGTAAGCTGTGAATGTGTGGTTGATGCAGGGTGAATTACAAGCGACTTCACATCTGCAACATTAGCAAGCAGAGAGAAAATCTGAAGCTTATCAATGAAAGCCTGTGCCTCTTTAGCTCCGCCCTTAATGTTGAATGTAAAGATTGACGCACCGCCATTAGGGAAGTATTCTTTGTAAAGCTTGTTGTAAGGACTGCTCTCAAGTGATGGGTGACTTACCGATTCAACCTTCGGGTGATTATTGAGGAACTCAACAACCTTCAAAGTATTTTCGACGTGACGTTCAACTCTGAGAGAAAGTGTTTCAAGTCCCTGGAGGAACAGGAAAGCGTTTAAAGGTGCAAGAGTTGCTCCTGTATCACGAAGAAGAATAGCTCTGATTTTTGTAACGTATGCCGCTGCACCAACTGCTTTTGTAAAGCTGATACCGTGATAACTTGGGTTAGGTTCAACAAGAGACGGGAACTTACCGCTCTTTTCCCAATCGAACTTACCGCCGTCAACGATAACGCCTCCGATTGAAGTACCATGACCGCCGATGAATTTTGTAGCGGAATGTACAACAATATCTGCGCCATACTCAAATGGACGAACAAGATATGGTGTTGCAAATGTATTATCTACAACAAGCGGAATGTTGTGTTTGTGAGCGATGTCTGCAACGGCCTTAATATCAATAAGAGTTGCGTTCGGGTTGCCGATAGTTTCGATAAATACTGCTCTGGTGTTTTCGTCAATTTCCTTTTCAAATGAACCCTCTTCATCAGGATCAACAAACTTTGCGGTAATACCATACTCAGGCAAAGTGTGGGCAAGAAGATTATATGTGCCGCCGTAAATAGTTTTAGCGGAAACAATATTCTGACCTGCCTTAGCAAGGTTTAAGAAAGCGTAAGTGATAGCAGCCGCACCCGATGCAACTGCAAGTGCCGCAACACCACCCTCTAAGGCAGCAATTCTTTTTTCAAACACATCATTAGTTGAGTTTGTGAGTCTGCCATAAATGTTGCCTGCGTCGGTAAGAGAAAATCTTGCCGCTGCATGTTCGGAGTTTCTGAATACAAACGATGCTGTCTGATATATTGGTACTGCCCTTGCGTCTGTTGCCGGATCCGGAGTTTCCTGTCCTGCGTGAAGTTGTATTGTTTCAAATCTATAATTTTTGTTGCTCATATTAAAATACCTCATTTCAATTCATAATAGTAGTAATGTAATAGCTGTATTAAGAAAAAGCTGTCACATTCGTCCCTGTCTGAAATTGTGTCTGAGGATACTTAACGGTTTAAAAAACATTAAGAACCACTCCTGTAATGATTGTTAATCGAATAGATAAAACCTATGTGATTAGTATGAATTGATTATACATTATAAAACCCACTTTGTCAATAGGTATTGAAGAAAATTTTTTTATTATTTTCAATAAATCCAAGAAAGAAATTTTGTGAAAATGTTTTTATATAACCTTCTTGAAAAGCATACTAAACCTATGTTACAATAGGGTTATGAGGTGATTGTATGAAAATTTCAACAAAAGGACGTTACGCACTGCGTCTAATGCTTGATCTTGCAGAAAACGGAAGAGAAAGCTATGTAGCATTAAAGGACATTGCAGAAAGGCAGAGAATATCAAAAAAATATCTTGAACAGATAGTTCCAATGCTAAACAAATCAGGTCTTCTGAGAACAAACAGAGGATATCAGGGCGGATATATGCTTGCAAAGTCACCAGATAGTTTGTCGGTTGGAGAGATACTCAGAGTAACAGAAGGCAGTCTTGCACCAGTATCATGCCTTGATGACACAGTAAATATGTGTGAGAGAAGTCCAAGGTGCATAACATTGCCGCTCTGGGAAGGCTTGTATAAGGTTGTAAATGATTATCTGGACAATATTACCCTTCAGGAACTGATTGATAATTATAATCAGACAGCGGGAGATGAATACTATATCTGATATATGCAATTTTAGAACACAAATCTTGCAAATTTTTTTAAAAAAACAGTTGATATGTAAATAAAGGTGTAGTATAATAAATTTGTGTTTTTTTAATAATTCATTAAGAGGTGTTTACAATGAGCATTAGAATTGGTATTTATGGTTACGGTAATTTAGGCAGAGGTGTAGAGTCTGCAATCAGACAAAACAGCGACACTGAGCTTGTTGCAGTATTTACAAGACGTGATCCTGCAAGTGTAAAGATTGCAACGCAGGGAGCACAAGTTGTATCAGCCGAAAAGGTTGAGGAATATAAGGATAAGATAGATGTTATGATAATCTGCGGAGGAAGTGCAACAGATTTGCCGGTACAGACTCCAAAGCTTGTAAAACTCTTTAACGTAATAGACAGCTTTGATACACACGCAAAGATACCCACACATTTTGCAAATGTTGATACAGCCGCAAAAGAGGGCGGAAACGTTGGAATTATCTCAGTAGGCTGGGATCCGGGAATGTTCTCACTTAACAGACTGTATGCAAACTGTATTCTTACAGACGGAGCAGATTATACATTCTGGGGCAAAGGAGTAAGTCAGGGACACTCAGACGCAGTAAGAAGAATTGAGGGTGTTGCAGACGCAAGACAATATACTGTACCTGTTGAGAAAGCTCTTGAAGCGGTAAGAGCAGGCAGCAATCCTGAGCTTACAACAAGAGAAAAGCACACAAGAGTATGCTATGTAGTG
>ONAH01000004.1 GCA_900315715.1 uncultured Eubacteriales bacterium | reverse complement strand
CCCCTGCCAAACAATGAGGCAGGGGGATATTTTTATTCATGACTTGATTCAATAAACCGTTATTATTTTAAAGTATGATGAATAAAGAGTGAGTAGAGATAAAAGATAACCGTAGTAGCGCCTAGCAGTGCTATACTTGTATATCGGAAAATCTTTGAAAAATATATTTATAGAAAAGGCGAAGCAAAGTAATGTAGAGGTTTTTGCTTCGCATGAATTTTTAAAAGTGTGATAATATGCTGATTGTATAATTATAACAGTGAAAGAGTTTCTGCATATCTTACGGTTTCCATAGCGTCTTTTGCATAGTAATCTGCACCGATCATATCAGCATACTCCTGAGTAAGTACGGCGCCGCCTACAACAACTTTAGCCCTTGCACCACGCTCACGAAGCAGTTTAATGGTTTCTTCCATAGAGGGAACGGTTGTTGTCATCAACGCACTAAGTCCCACAAGTCCTATGTCGTTTTCCAAAGCACAGTCACAAATAACCTCCGGCTCAACGTCTTTTCCGAGATCTATGACGTCGTAGCCGTAGTTGCTGAGCAGAACTTTGACTATGTTTTTGCCTATGTCGTGAATATCGCCTTTAACGGTTGCGAGAATGATCTTACCTTTGCTTTGTTGGTCTTTTGTACTTAGAGCTGCCCTTACCGACTCAAATGCAGCTTTTGCCGCCTCCGCACTCATGAGAAGCTGAGGAAGAAATACAGTTTTTTCCTCAAATCCCTTGCCTACCGTATCAAGAGCAGGGATTATCTTTTGATTAATAACCTCAAGGGGATCACACTCTGTAACTAACTGCGCAGAAACTGCACCTGCTTTATCCTTTAATCCTTTTATTATGGCATTCATCAGAGGATCCTCCGAACCAGCCTGTTGAGCGGAGGGTGTGTTTTGAACAGTGGTATTGGTTGAAGTGATGTTTGAAGCGAACTCTATATACTCAGTACAGCTTTCGTCCATACCTCTGAGAGCCTTGAAACAGTGGTAAGTTTTCATCATCTCAGTGGAGAACGGGTTCATTATAGCACAATCAAGTCCTGTCTGTAATGCAATAGCAAAGAAGGTTGATGTAACGAAATCACGGTTTGGCAGACCGAAAGAAATATTGGACACTCCAAGGCTTGTATGAACACCAAGGTTTTCTTCAATTAGTCTGATGCTTTCAAGTGTAACGTTTGCACTTTCGGTATCAGATGAAATTGTCATGGCAAGCGGATCAACCACGATATCCTTACGGTCAATACCGTAACGCTGTGCCTCCTCAACGATGAGTTTAGCTATTTCATAACGCCCCTGCGCAGTTTCGGGAATACCTTTTTCTCCGATAGTAAGAGCGATAACAGTACCTCCGTATTTTTTGACAAGCGGGAAAACAGCGTTCATGCTTTCTTTTTTGCCGTTTACGGAATTCACCAACGGTTTGCCATTATAAATACGCATAGCTTTTTCCATAGCGACAGGATCAACTGTGTCAATCTGCAACGGAAGATCGCTTACCGCCTGTAATTCCTGTACAACGGTAGTCATCATGGCGGTTTCGTCAATTTCGGGCAAACCAACGTTTACATCAAGAATATCTGCACCGGCGTCCTGCTGAGTAATACCTTCGTTTAAAATGTAGTCAACATTGTTGTCACGCAAAGCCTGCTTGAATTTAGATTTACCGGTAGGATTGATTCTTTCGCCGATGAGTACGGGAACTTCGCCGATTTTTACGGCATGAGTATATGACGAAACAGCGGTTTTATTCTTTTTTGTGGGAAGCGAATATGGTAAAGTTTTAGTTTTTTCAATGGTCTTTCGAATAAACTCAGGAGTAGTACCACAGCAGCCGCCGAGAA
This sequence comes from uncultured Eubacteriales bacterium, assembly GCA_900315715.1. Classification (GTDB taxonomy): domain Bacteria; phylum Bacillota; class Clostridia; order Oscillospirales; family Acutalibacteraceae; genus RUG592. Next base: position 2,635 of record ONAH01000004.1, on the reverse strand, counting down.
TAGTAGCACCACATTCGGCAATTTTTATCATATAATCGGAGAAGATTTCAGCGTCAATGTCGTAAACAGTTTTGCCGTTAACGCTTTTCGGCAAGCCTGCGTTTGGGTTTACAATAACAGGAATACTTGCCTCACTAACGAGTTTAGGTACGATACCAAGCATTTGTTCTGGACCTAAAGAACAGTTCATTCCGAGAGCGTCAACTCTCAAACCTTCAAGCATTGCAACCATAGCCGCAGGATCGGCACCTGTCATAAGTTTAGCGCGTTCGTCATAAACGCAGGTTACAAATATTGGAAGAGTGGAATTTTCCTTTGCGGCAAGAACGGCTGCTTTAGTTTCGTATGAGTCGTTCATAGTTTCGATTAGTATAAGGTCAGCGCCGCACTTGTCTGCGATTTTTATGCCGTCAGCAAATATGGAAACAGCGTCTTCAAATTCAAGATCGCCCAAAGGTTTGAGCATTTTTCCAAGTGAGCCTATATCGTACGCAATATACCTGTCGCCGGAGAATTGATCTCTTGCTTTTTTTGCGTTGTTAATGGCGGCGGAGATGATTTCCTCAAGATTATCGAATTTAAGCCTGTTAGCACCAAACGTATTTGTAGTAACAATGTTGCAGCCGCTTGCATAATATGCTTTGTGAATATCTGTAATAATATCGCTGTGGGTAATGTTCCATAATTCGGGAAGTTCGCCCGGCTGCAAACCTTTTTCCTGAAGAAGAGTACCCATACCGCCGTCAAAGTAAGTTCTTGACAGTTTTATTTTTTCGAGTATGTTCATTAATGTCATTCCTTTTCTTTATAGATCAAAGTTCAAAGCTCAAAGAAAAATCAATATATAGTAAAACTATGAGCTGTGAACTAACAACAAAAAACTATGTAATATTCCTATAAATACAGTGAACGTTTTCGCAGGTCATGCATTTGTTGGAGCAAGTACGGGAGTTTGCTCCGATACCAATAACGGCGGTAACGGATTTTGTAGGAGTCATGAGAAGCGAATCCGATAGCGTAACGCCGATTTTCCTTGAAGTATCAAGATACCGTATAAAATGTGTCTGATAAGAAAGCGGAAAATCACCATATCCGGCACTAAACCTTGAGCAGTGCAGCTTATCGTTTTTAGTAATGGCAAGCTCAGCGTTGTCACACCAGTGTTCAATGGCAGAAGAAGCCAGAGCGTCGATGATTACACTTTTTGCTGGAGAGAATCTGCCGTATTTAGCGATAAGCCTGTCTGCGGCAATACCGATAGTTGCGGCCATAAGAATAACCTCATTACACCCTTGCAAATGGGTATAAAGAGCATGGCTTTGAATATTGCCAAAGCCGAAGTCGGTGAGGTCTTGTTCCGGAAAACTTACAGATGATCTCACATAGCAGCATTTTGGAGAGAGAACATCAGAAAGTTCCATACTGCATTTATTAATAAGGCTGTCGGTAATGTCGTCAGGCAAAGAATTTCTGTACCCAAGGTAGCGTACAGCCTCACTTTTAATGGGGGAAGCTTGTTCTTTACTGCCAAAAAGCAGTTCAACCGTAAAATCCGACATACAATTACTTTTTAATAATATAAGAGATGTTGTCCATGATAGCCTTTGCGACATCGGGCTTATTCATGGTATATATATGAACGCAGTTGACACCGTTAGCGTACAAATCAATAATTTGTTCGGTAGCAAAAGCAATACCTGCTTGACGCATGGCATCAGGATTGGAGCCGTATCTGTCGACAATACGAATAAATCTTTGTGGCAGAGCAGAGCCCGAAATAGACATAATTCGTTTAATTTGAGCTGCATTGGTAACAGGCATAATACCGGCGATAACAGGTACACGAATATCGGCCTTCAGAGTTCTGTATAAGAAGTTGTATAGAATGTTATTGTCAAAAAACATTTGAGTAGTAAGGAACTCACAGCCCTTGTCAACCTTAATTTTCAAGTTGGCAATATCGGAAAATGAGTTTTCGCTTTCGGGGTGAGTTTCGGGGTAGCAGGCACCTCCAATGCAAAAATCACCATGAGAGCGAATATCGTCGATAAGTTCACTGGCGTAGTGATATTGACACGATGAGCGGTCAAAGCCTTCGGGAATATCACCGCGTAAAGCAAGAATATTCTGAATATTTTTTGCTTTGAGGTTTTCGATAACAGAACTAATTTTATCTTTATCAGAAGAAACGCACGTAAGATGAGCAAGAGCAGGGACATTGTATTTATCTTGAATATTTGCACAGATATCAGCAGTAAAATCAGATGTTCCGCCGCCGGCGCCATAAGTAACGCTCATAAAATCAGGATTAAGAGCAGCAATTTGTTCGGTAGCGGATTTTATAGAATCGAACTTATCGCTAGTTTTAGGCGGAAAAACTTCCATAGAAAGAATAGGTTTACCGCTGTTGATCAGTTCAGAGATTTTCATGATTACAGCTCCTTTAAAGTAATAAAATATAGGTATTTAGTATGTATTATAATATACCACAAACCGAACATGATTGCAAGAGGTTGAATAGAAATGAAAGGTAAATAAAGTATAAAAGAAAAATGATAAAAAACTAAATAAAAGAAACACGGAATAAAAATTGAAATCTATAAGTTGGGAAATAAAAAGAAAAATAAAAGAAATT
>ONAH01000179.1 GCA_900315715.1 uncultured Eubacteriales bacterium | reverse complement strand
TCAAATTACTGGAATGGTTACTCTTTTTTCAACATAAATAATATGATAGCTCAAAGCATTTTGACAATAACTATGGTGTTTGCTGCATTGTGGCTGTTGTCGTCGTTGATCGTAAAGAACCGTTTTATAAATACTATTATAATAATGCTTAGTGCTGTAACTTTTGGTATTTTTATTAGTTTTTTCCGTATTGAAGTAGATTTTAGCAGAATAGATTATATAGAAGCCACTGAACGACTTTACTTTGATCATCGTTTTGATATACTGCTGAGGGTTGATTTTCATGTAATATTTTGGTGCGTGTGCGTATTGATTGTATATTTGTGTTATGCAGTTGCCTGCAATGTATCAAAGAAAAGAGATGTATAGAGATAATGTGATTTTTACCGCAGGGTGTATGCTCTGCGGTAATATTTATATTAAGGTTGAAAAGAGATAAAAAACAAGGATTATTATAAAAGAGAAACGCGTAGAGGAACGTGTGACCACAATTTTCTCATAAATACGTTTTTATTACCTATATTTGATAAGGTAACAATGATAAAAGTTTGGATATAATTACTCTATACGTTGTGGTTACAATCTGTTATAATATTCTTTGGAAAAGATATAAATTTGTAATCTGTTATGAGAGAATATAAGGAGATTTATTATCTATGAAAACAGCAGTTGTATATTATTCAATGAGTGGCAACACGAAGCTTATAGCAGAAAAGATTGCAGGAGATTTAAACGCAGACCTGATAGAAATTTTTCCGGAAAACTCTTACCCCGACAAAGGTTTTCGCAAATACTTTTGGGGTGGAAAAAGTGCAGTAATGGGTGATAAACCTAAGCTAATGCCGTATGAGTTCTCAGCAGACAAGTATGATACCATAGTTTTTGGCACACCTGTATGGGCAGCTACATTTACACCGCCGATAAGAACCTTTATAGAAGAAAACAAGGCGGAACTTTCTGATAAAGATATTGCAGTATTTATGTGTCAGAGCGGTTCAGGTGCAGACAAGGCTATAAGCAAGCTAATAAAGCTTTTGGAGCGTGATACGCTGAAAGCACAGCTGATACTTGTTGATCCTAAGGATAAGCCGAATTCCGAAAACGACAGCATGATAAAAGAGTTCTGCAAGGCTTTGGGTTAAAATATAGGAAAAGGTATAGAAATAAAGTTTGAATATATAAAGAAAGAGTGGAACAATGGATAACAAGACGATGATGCAATACTTTGAGTGGTATCTTCCTGCGAATGGTTTGTTTTGGGACAGATGTGTAGCGCAGGCAGATAAGCTCAAAGAAAACGGTATCAATATGCTGTGGTTACCGCCGGCGTATAAGGGTGCAACGGGAAAAAACAGCGTAGGATATGACGTGTATGATACATACGATCTGGGAGAATTTGACCAGAGAGGATCTGTTTCAACAAAGTACGGTACAAGAGATCAGTATCTTAATGCAGTGCATGTGTTGCAGGAGAAGGGCATTGAGGTATATGTAGATATTGTACTTAACCACATGACAGGAGCAGATGAGGTAGAGGAGGTTATTGCAGTAGAGAATAACCCCGAAAACCGTGAAGAAGATATAGGAGAGCCTGCTCCCCGTACTGTATGGACGAAGTACACGTTTCCCGGAAGAAACGGAAAGTATTCTGAGTTTACATGGAACCATACACACTTTAACGGAACTGACTGGGACGAAGAAGCACAGCAGTCTGGAATATTTCTGTTTGACGGAAAGGCTTGGAACAGCGAAACAGATGATGAGTTTGCGAATTTTGACTATCTCATGGGTACAGACCTTGATATGGAGAACCCTGAAACGGTCAAGGCAGTAACAGACTGGGGAAAATGGTACCTTGATACGGTACACCCGAACGGATTTCGAATAGATGCTGTAAAGCATATAAGATTTGAGTTTTACAGAGATTGGCTCAAAGAACTAAGAGGACATTACGGGTATGATTTTTTTGCGGTAGGCGAATACTGGTCAAGTGAGATAGATAAACTAACACATTATCTTGATGTGGTAGAGGACAGTATGTCACTTTTTGACGTACCGTTACATTTTGCATTTCATGACTGTGCATTTTCAAACGGTCATTACAATATGAGTGAGCTGCTAGACAATACCCTTCTTGATTTAAAACCGAATAATGCTGTTACGTTTGTAGATAACCACGATACACAGCCGGGACAGTCGCTTTATTCGTTCATACCAACATGGTTCAAGCCAATTGCGTATGCAATAATACTGCTGAGGGCAGAAGGTTTGCCGTGTGTGTTTTACGGAGATTATTACGGTATTCCGAACGACAATATTCCTGCTGTACCGTCGCTTAAAAAGCTTGTGTATATAAGAAAAAAATACGCATACGGTGAGCAGGAGGATTATTTTGACGATGATTCGGTAGTGGGATTTGTAAGACGCGGTGATGAGGAACACTGGAATTCAGGTGTGGCGGTACTGATGACAAACGCAGAGTGCGGTTCAAAAGTGATGAAATTGGGACAGCAGTTCGCAGGAAAGCTGTTTTTCAACGCAATGGATCTAACGAACATTCCTGTAACGGTTGATGAGGACGGCAATGCAGAATTTTATGTAGATGGCGGATCTGTTTCCGTATGGGTGACGGAAGAGGCTTATAAAGACATCTGTCTTAATATAGAGTAAAAATGTTTGAATTTGAAGGAGAAGAAGAGATATGATAAAGGATCTGGAGTATGACAACGGAAGTTTGATAGGTACAATTGAACTTGAATCATGGAAAGGCTTTTTCGGCAGCGATGATAAGATTTATGTAGTTATCGGCTCAAAGGAAAAAGGCGATAAAGCAGAGAAAAAGCACGAGAATGCTTATAATTACATAGTAGAAAATCAGCAGAGCATTCTTGCAAAGATATTGTACGGATATGTTACAGAGTATTCGGAAAAGAGAGGCGATATGAATTATATGGGCGACAGCTATAAGCCGTCAGTAGAGCAGATAACAGACCTCAGCGGATATCTGGTACCGTACTGCATAAAGATATTAGATACTGAATTTGAAGATTGTTCATATACGGTGATCAGATTTGTATCTCAGCTTGAAAGTCTTGGCGATGTGTCTGTACTCATGCACAAGGACAGAGTAATAGTTTACGAATATAACGGAATATATAATATTGACGAATTCGCTCAGAAGGACTGCAAAGAACTTATAGGAGCGTAAGGTTTTGCAGATAGTCCGAAGCATATAGTTAAAAGATGTTAGTCCGAAGTTCAAAGTATATGTTTAGAGATGTACTTTGAGCTTTGGACTATGATATTTTTTCAAAAATTGAAGAACGATTCTCCCTGAATATTCAGCTTTGTTAAATCCCGATATTATTATGATGAATGTTTAGGCAATATCGTGTGCTGGCGGAAAATGTAAATTTTCCTACTCAATGCAAATGGCAAATATGGGTTTTGGATTGCTTTGTGTTTTTTCAGATTGCTATTGATATAGAATAGTAATAATACGGGAAAGTCGATCGGTAATAATAATACTAAAAAAGATAATATATGTAAAAAGTCTCTGCATTGTGCGGAGACTTTTTTATTTCATTATTTATAGATAATAACTAACTGCCGATTTGGAAGATCAAACCACCAAAACACCGTTATCGTCCTTGATAACAATATAAAGCTGTTCTTCAAGACCTGTGTCACAGTTAATATAAACAAGTACAGTTTCATCGCCCGCCGTACAGTTGAATTCGTATGTGAGGACTTCGTTTTTTCCCGCTGTGGGGATAAGAGCAAGCTTGATTGATTTTACATTAAGTTTATCACTCAAAGACTGCTGTGCTTCATCGGGAGAGAGAGTAGGTGTGGAAAGATCACGATTTGTGTGGTTCATAATATAGCCCGACGCACAGTAGCTTACAATTTCGCCTGTCTGCATACTTACGCCCACTTTTATAAGATCACTGTAATAGATAGTATCGTTTTTTGTGTATGCAAAGTTAATGGTACAGATGTTGTTTTCAAAAGAATAGTAGCTTTCTGCAAAGTTTTCTTTTGTAATATTAAGAAGAAGTTTTTTTGCCTCTTTAAGTGCGTCGTCATATGCAAGAGTAGTTTTTGAAATATCCGAATAGTTATTGTACAGCACAACATGGCCGCCCTTTTGAGTAACGGTAATATACATATTGTTGCCCGAAAAATTATAGGTAGGAAGATTTCCTTCGGCTTTTCCGGTACAGCTCAACTCATTTTCGTTGCAGCCAATAAATTTTGCGG
>ONAH01000154.1 GCA_900315715.1 uncultured Eubacteriales bacterium | reverse complement strand
AGCTTAAGGAAATAATAAAGGAGGCATGAGCTATGAAAAAAGAAGATGAAAGAATAAAGACAGTATATACGAAGGCATTTGATAATATCCATGCGTCCGAAGAATTGAGAAGAAAGGTAATTGATATGAAAGAGAATAACAGTAAAACAAAGAATAACATCAGCAAGATCAGAAAGATAGCATTTGTTGCAGCAGCTGCAGCGGTTTTGATAGTAGGAGGCGGAATGATAGCGGCACACGCAACAAGGGGTGCATATAAAGAGGAAACAGTGGGCAGATTAATGTTTAACGGTGAGGAGAAAGAAGCATATTTTCACGATTATGGTACAGGAGTAGGTTCATGGAGATTTTACGATGGAGATATGGAGTATTCCATATTTATGCACGGCAATATTAGTATGGATACTACTATGTATGTCGTAGATAAGGAATCTTATGTATTATCTTCGGACGTTCCAGAACCGACACTTAACTTGTACACCGATATGGAAAAATCACCATTTGTAGAGATGAGTGACGATCATTACCTGATAATAAATACTAATCTTAATACCGACAGACCAATGACAGAGAGAATTCTGTTTACACTTGATGCAGAAGACGGTACGGAAGACGGAATAGCAGGACTTGGCATTGATGAAGTTGTAACCACATACACAATAATGTCCGACGGTACTGTTGCAGAAACCTTTAAACAGGATGTCAGCGGAATCAACGGTATCGTACAATACTTCCTTAAAAAGAATGTTAGCAACTATGTTGATGCGGACGAAGATCCATATACATACGGCATGGAAGACATTGTGACTGATGAATAAGAAATGATTGATAAGCAGGGCGTTTTGGCGTCCTGTTGTTTTTTAGGTTTTATAATTCGAAAATTTACAAAAATATTGCTCTAAATATTGCAAACCGTCTTTTTATATTGTATAATTAAACTGTAATATTATGTATCTGTGTGTTTTTGCGGATACAAGAAGGAGTATGATTACAATGTACAGTGAATATTTGGATACAATAGGATTTGTGTCACAGTTTGATAATGAGGTTGCAGACGCTATGGGTCTGGAACTAAAAAGACAGAGAAGAAATTTAGAGCTTATAGCGTCTGAAAATCTTGTTTCTCCTGCAGTTATGGCAGCAATGGGAAGCGTGCTCACAAACAAGTATGCAGAGGGCTATCCGGGAAAGAGATACTACGGCGGCTGTCAGTGCGTTGATATAGTAGAGGATATTGCAAGAAAGAGAGCTTGTGAGCTTTTCGGAGCAGAACATGCTAACGTACAGCCTCATTCAGGCGCACAGGCAAATATGGCTGTTTATTTTGCAATGCTTGAAACAGGCGATACAGTAATGGGTATGAACCTTGCAGAAGGCGGACATCTTACACATGGTTCACCTGTAAATATGTCGGGTAAGTATTATAACTTCGTACCTTACGGTGTAGATCCTGTAACACACAGAATAGATTATGATAAGGTAATGCAGACCGCTATGGAGGTTAAGCCAAAGCTTATCGTTGCAGGTGCAAGTGCATATCCAAGAGTAATCGACTTTGCAAAGTTCAGAGAGATAGCAAATGCGTGCGGCGCACTTCTAATGGTAGATATGGCGCATATAGCAGGCCTTGTTGCAGCAGGAGTACACCCGAATCCGGTACCATATTGTGACTTCGTAACTACTACAACTCATAAAACTTTGAGAGGTCCAAGAGGCGGATTAATTCTCTGTAAGGAGCAGTATGCAAAGGCAATAGATAAGTCAGTGTTCCCCGGCACACAGGGCGGCCCGCTGATGCATGTTATCGCTGCAAAGGCAGTATGTTTGGGAGAGGCATTAAAGCCTGAGTTCAAGGCGTACGGTGAGCAAATAGTAAAGAACGCAAAGGCACTTGCAGACGGTCTTACAAGCAGAGGTCACAAGCTTGTATCAGGCGGCACCGATAACCATGTAATGCTGCTTGACCTGTCGGGTACTGAGCTTACAGGCAAGGAGCTTGAACATAATCTTGATGAGGTTTATATTACAGCCAACAAGAATACTATCCCCAATGAGCAGAGAAGTCCGTTTGTAACAAGCGGTGTTCGTCTTGGTACGGCAGCAGTTACATCAAGAGGTCTTGTTGAGGAGGATATGGATAAGGTAGCAGAGTTTATTCACCTTGTAATAGAGGACTTTGAGGGCAATAAGGAGAAGGTTCAGGCAGGCGTTACAGAGCTGCTTGAAAAGTATCCGCTTTATGAGTAATTAATTTTTCGGGGAGGGGCTTAGCCTCTCCTTGATTTGCATTATTTAAATAGGACTGT
>ONAH01000178.1 GCA_900315715.1 uncultured Eubacteriales bacterium | reverse complement strand
TCTTTTGCGAGTTCCAAAAAATCATCTGCTGTTTCAGGGGTATTGCTTCTGTTGCCTTGCATTATTTGTGCGTTGTATTGCAGCATATAAGCGTGTAGTGCTTCATTAAGCTCCTCTTCTGATTCAAAATCCTGTCCTTCAGCAAATTGTGAAAAGCCTTTGAAAAAGTTCTCTGTTTGTCTGCTCATAGTGCGATAACTCCTTTGGTATTATGTTTCTTCTTGTAAAATAAAATCTAATCTTATTATATCATGGTAGCGGCTGTATTTCAATGGTGAATCTGAGTTAATATATTACAGATTCAATCTATTGCTTTTGCAATTTGATTAGAACTAAAGTACGAGATCTTTAGCATAAAAATGTACAGTTGTCAAGATGTATTGGATATATTTCTGCTTGTATTTAAGAGATTGTAATACTTTTATATAGTTATATAAAGTTGTAAGCAGTATAATAAACTGTACCAATCCTCACCACCACTGTCGATTAGCCTATTTTTATTGGATAACAAAAATATGTCTAAACCGAATTACTGCTATTGTTGTGACAAAACTGACAAAAATCAAGAAAAATAAAAATATTAGGACAATCGTCAAAACAGTATTGACAATAGTACTCAGATGTGATATGATTAAATTAGAGATTTTGAAAGGAGCTGTTTCTATGGATTCAGAGTTTAGTCGTCAAAGATTAGTTGAGAACATTTCAACATTAATGCAGCAGCAGAAACTGAAAGTGGGAGAGGTGGAACAGAGAATAGGTATTTCTACAGGCTATCTTTCGAAGATGCTTAAGAAAGATACGGTTTCTGCTCCTTCGGCAGATACAATCTGGAAACTTGCAAAGGTTTTTGGTGTAAGTACGGATATGCTTATTGAAGGTGATTTCTCCGGTAGTAACGAGAATATTCAGTACTTACGCAGCTTTTTTTCAAAGCTGAAATCAAAGACAATCAGCGATGATATTGAATGGGAAGCAATAACAATTGATGATGTCAACCGTGAACTTATGAGTGTAAATCCCGATTTACCAATAATCCAAATGATGCCATCTGATTCCGGTCAAAAGGCAGAACTGCATCGCTATTTTGAAGGCCGTGAAATATCAGCCAGTATTCACCGTGATAGAAGAATTTATTCTTCCGGAGTTTCCGTACAATCTGCTTGGGTTGAAGGAACGGGTTATAAAGCGACTATCAAAGGTGGAATTCATATTTACATTTTTCCGATGGGTTGCTCATTCAATATTGGTGAAGAGTATCCGTCTCAGGAAGTTTCATATTTTGATATCTATTTTGGTGGGTTGGAACGACCTAATGTTGAGCCTATTGATGTAGCTATTCCGATGGAAGAATACGACTATGTATATCGACCAGTATGCAATACATTCGGAAATGCGATTGAGTTGGAACCGATAATTAGAGAGTTATATAAAAGTATCGAAAGTAACAACGGTGATGTCAGAATATCGCGGACAGTTCGCGAAACAATCGATTACTTTATGGATGATAGTGCAGAAGATTTGCCTTATATGTAATGGAGGGATTTGAATGAGAAAAGAAATAAACGAGATTAGGACGCCGAGAATTGGAGCAAAAGTAGGACATAAGGTGATAATTGAGCGAGAACCCGTACTTTCAGTTAAGCAAGGCAGAAAAACTGATACTTTGACTATAGGCGAGCTTGCGACCGCACTGTACGGTACAGGAACAAAATGCTATATTATGACTCCGGAGTCCGATTCTCTGGTATATAAGGCGTAAAAATGTTATTTTTCTTGCCACTTACTGTTTGACGGATCTATCCGTTTGGAGGTTGTTTATATCTCGATGATAGCCGAGATAAGACGGAACAGTTAACATAGTAGGCAAAAACTATTGAGCAGCATATTTGTGGGGCAAAAGCCATCGCAAAGCTGTCAATGTAAAACAATACAATAGACTGATCGGCGGATCTATCCAATCGAAGATATATAAGCCTTCGAAAAAACCGAGATAAGACGGAGCAGTCAGTAAAATTAAGATCAATACCAAAATTGCGATCTTTGTTTTACTGATTGCCCCGTTTTTTTATCTATATTTTTAATGAACTAATAACCATTTAATCAACAACCCTTTTCAAAGCTCACCTGCTGACGAGTGGGTGCCCGGAGCGGAGAAAAGGCAGCAAATTAATAAATGTCAACCCACCGGGACGGTTGGTCATATGAGAAGCGAGGATTCGTTCTTATGGTCAATTATGTGGTGTGTATAGGTTCAGATCCTTGCTTCGGCTACCGACCGAAGGAGGGTCTGATTTATGAAAAATAATAATGAAAAAGCTACAACGGAATTCAATATTCCGATGGAAGTTACAGATGAAACAATACGAGATTTTAGAATAGCTCCCCAAATGATAAAATGGGCAAAAATTGGCAGCCGAAAGGTAAGGGTAACAATGATACCGGTAAATGAAAATGTATATCGTACATATATGCAGGATATTTGGAGAGAAGAGAAACGTAATCAGCGTTCAAGGGTTGTGATGTCATTGGACGAGCAGTTTGATGAAAAAGGTTTTGATGTTGCCAACGAAAGCAGTTTTGAAAATAATGTCGAGATGAATGAGAGAATATCTGCGATTTATGATTTTATAGATACACTTGATGAAACTAACCAAACGATACTAAAGATGATTATTGATGGCGAAACAGAACAGGCTATCAGCAAGCGTGTAAGTTTGTGTCAAAAAACCGTTAATAACAGAAAGCATAAGCTCCAAGAAAGATTAAGACGTGAATTGGACAAGTATTGAGAAAAAACCGCAGCCCCAAAAGAATATTTACAATTTGGGACTTTTCATTACTTAAAATGCCGATAAATGTCCGTTATATAGTAGAAGGGTGAGAGAAGCCATTCGGAAAGGCAGGTACAGCAAAATGAACATTAATGACAGAAAAGACGCTTACCGCAGAAGTGACGAGGATTTCAATCTTGATATGTGCGAGCTTCTTTTAGCGGTAAGCAAAAGGACGAGAAAGCTTGTAAAAAAGGTCAGCAAGCTGAACAAGAAATTAAAAAAGCAAAATGGTGGAAAATGTAAGGGTAAGAAATACTGATCAAAGAAAATTGAAAAATTTTCAAAAAAGATTACTTAAAAGGCTTCTAAATGTCCGTTATATAGTGAAGGGCAATTTAAAAGACTTCAAATCAACATCAAGCAGATTCTTAAAAAATGCGGACGTCATCTCTTAAAAAGAGAAGTTTCCCGCGACAGACGGTATTGGCGGCAATAGCCGAGAGTATCGTTTGAAGTA
>ONAH01000110.1 GCA_900315715.1 uncultured Eubacteriales bacterium | reverse complement strand
GCATACTCAATTGACGAATATCCGCAGAATGTTTTCGTATTGTTCACACAGTAAACTGCCGCCATATCCGTAGTCGAGTCGCCAATATCTATACCGATTATCAGATTGTTGTTTGCCATACTGCTGCCCGAAATACCGTTTGTAATAGCAAGACTTTCGTACAGCAAATAATTATTTCGGCAGGTTATTACGCTGTTTATCTGCAAATCGTGAAATACATTCGCTTTGAAATGATTACTTAAATGGTGAGTAATAATATGATATAATTCCCTGTAATCTTCATTTGGAAACGACTGTATAAAAACAGCCTCCTCGCAGTTTGACGCTATCACATGACACAACGCAGTATAAAACAGATTATAGATCATAGCTTGCAGAGTGTTATTAATAGTACCTGTTGAATTTGCAAGCATTGATTTATTTACGTCGCATATTTTCAAACCCTTTTCCTCGAATTTTGAGAAATGCCTATGGAACGGCAGAAAAACATTGTCAAACGACACATCGCTAAACGGCTTGTCACAATACTCGATAAGAGCCGACGGAACAGAGCCGTTTTTCTCATACAGCGAGGGCATATTCAAAAAGTATGAATATCTCTCATTATCAAAGCTGCCGATAAGCTCACGGACAATATTTGTTCCGCCCGTAATATCATCTAACAAACTTCCTCCGTTACCGATTTTATAGCCGACTGCACTTGAACTGCTGCCAAGATCCATATAAATATACATCGTGCTTTTCGGCTCGATTTTTACCGAATTAATATCAAACGATGTTATTTCATCTTCCTCAAGCAGAGGCGGCGTACACTCGTTACCCAATTTATGGATATTGATTATACAGCCTGCATAGCGATTTTCTCCCGAATATTTTGTTTTGCAGAAGCTTACTTTAAATATATGTATCGGCTTATCGGAAGAATAAATATAAATATTGTCACCGCTGTATGACTGCTTAAAATCCACTTCGCTGAGTTCAAGATTTTCTGCTGTACCGCCGTTTGATAAGCTTACGTTTAAATCGTAAAAATAGTTATACGATTTGCAGCGATATTCATATTCAATAGGTATGTCGGGATATGTACAAAATGTTCCTACACCGTCTGCACTCTTTATATTATCTCCGATATATTGTTTCTCATCTGTAAAATAATACGGTACTTTAAAGCTATCTGCATTCTCTTGACCAATATCTTTAAAAGATACTTTATAGCAAAATTTTCCACTTACAGTATACTTTTCGGAAGTTTCCTCATCGTGGGTATGCTGCATAACTATGTCTTCTACCGATGTAATATTTCTTTCGATATCCTCTGCAAAACTCTTTTTCAATGGGTAAAGAGCCACACACTTTCCGTTTACCTTTGATACATAAATATCATCGCAAAGAACATTGTCCGACAAAACGGCATTTTCTATATCATAAAGCTTTAGAAAACCAACCGAACTATACGGTACATCTTCGCTGAAATTTATATCGCACTGTACAGCCGATAAAATAAACTCCCTTATCATCATAACGGGTAAATTCTCAGGGAGAGAATATGCCGAAAACTTTAGCTTTATTCGAAACGATACGGGTATCTGTGTGTTTATATACTTATCAAGGTTTTCTGATTTTATAAGCTCCGAGAACAGTTCCTCCCAGCCGTTGTCTTTACTCGCAATATGACGTGACGGGATTATGCAGTATCTGTTCGAGAAGCTGCCAATTGCAGTTCCTGTTTCATTTTTGACAAACTCATATACATAAAATTTATTTTTTGTATCTTCATCGGCAGAATTGCTTTGAGGGCAATTATCGTACGTTTTGTCAAATAAAAACTTATTTTTCCAAACCCTCAAAAACGTGTTATTCTCTATCGGATAACCGACTGTTTTAAGATGATAACCGTTATAAGAACCGTATATCATCATACATATTACAGCGGCAACCCACCTTTTGAGTACGGGATTTCTGCCTAATTCACCTAAAACTTGTTTTTTATCTTGTGACCTTGAATACTTACCCCAAAGATTATCTATCGACCTCATAGTATGGATAAAATGATCGTGTCCCTCAAAGCCTGTTCCTATCGAAAACTTGCGTTCGGCAAGCGCGGCATAGTCTTTAACACTGCCCGATACTTTGTAAAATCTTGTGTCCCTGTAATCTGTACCGTCGTTGATATCTCGTATGTTTGAAGTTACCATTTTGTCACCTCTTTTACAAATGCTTTAGAGGACGAAACTACTGTTTTTATAATCGCAGCTATATCGCCCGAACTAACATTTATACTTTTGATAAGTTCATCTGTTAGGTTATTCAATCGTTCGTCTTTAATACTGCTGTTAAACGATCTTT
>ONAH01000034.1 GCA_900315715.1 uncultured Eubacteriales bacterium | reverse complement strand
TATTTGATAAGATTTTTAATGACGAAAAAATAAAACGATTTGTGTTTATGGATGAAACCTTGTGGATTCCACAGCATCCGGACAGCTCTGAATACGGAGAAGAACCATGTAAACTCTGCGGAGGAAATGGTGATTTGAGAATACTCAGAGGTCGTTGGAAGGACACAAGGAAAACAGACACCGCTTAATTGGAGGGCATATGGATAGATTTGTTTATGGCAGAAATAATCAATTTGCAGAACTCAAAAGAACTTTGCAAGATGCTCAATGTCACGTTTATTCCTGTTCTTTGCCCCGTGGATTCAACAAACATAATTGTCGTATAGGCTTTGAAAAATGTTTATCAGATCACAGGTCATACAAGTTACTGATTGATTATGGTATTAAATACACTGGTTATCGGAGGGTGTCTCCTTTGCTAAAGATATGGCTGGAAAGCGGAGAGCTTGTCTTTCTTGATTTTAACGATTTAAAGGAGTTTTTAACAAGCCTAAAGGGGTTATACTAAGGAGGGGAGAGCTTTGCTTTTCATAATTATTTCGATTTTGATAATCGTTGTGATCATTATAGCCGTTGTACATTATAACCATAAGAGAGGAATGAGAAGTTCTGTCAACTCCTATGGAACATCGGATATCCTTAATAGAACAACCAACAGAGCATTTAGTGATAACTCAGGAGGGACTGTTAATATGGAAACAGAAGTAATGGAATATTTTGCAAATGCCAGACACAACCAAAAAGACAGATGGTTTAGGTTCAAGTACAAGAAGGTTGGTAATGAGTGGCGTGCATATATAATAAGAACTCCACCGCTAAACGGAAAAAGCGGGGATCAACATTTAACACATCGATATTCAGACGGCAATGGAAACTACTGGGTTTGCCGTGATCCTCAAACAACCACGCTGCACGACGCTCAAGTTGTTAGCCGTGTTTGGGCAGATCGGTTTCTTGAGTATACTGTGAAGGGGATTGAGGCAAACAGTCAGGTGTGGTAAAAAAAATAGGTGTTTTCCGAATCTTTCGGCGCAAGAAAACCGGAACAGTATGCTAATTTCTACTATGGCGATGCGTTTGTGAGGTTTTACTGGGAGCATACAGATTACACGCACATTTCGTTCATCACTTTCATATCTGCAAGATCGTAAAGGCTTTGCAATATGAGAATTCTCTTTTGTTGGTTCTGGATGCACCAAACTCATAATTTACTTTTGCCAGTGTCATTTATATATTTATGTCTTTGTTATATCACGTTTTTTGATATTGGCAACTGTGCGGTATTGACTTAATTGAGTGCTGTTTGCATGAATACTATCATTTAATATAACACAAGTTGATTGAAAGTGGGAAATTAATAACTATTCCTGAAGAACAAATTTTAGATCGTTGTAGAATTGTTGAAACAGTCGGGATAGTTATGAATAATCGAAATATTATCTGATTTGCTACTATTGAGAATGAATAAAACTTATGATATAATTGAAATGAATAGAGAGGTAATTAAATGAAAGTATATATAGCAATTGGCGGAATAGGATGCTCATTATTGAGGCTTTTCCAAGAAAAAGAGAGTATTGAAAATAGGCAATGTTATTATATTGATACTGATTGTGCCGGCTTATCACATAACGCTACAGATGGGTTGAACTCTTTTCTAATTGGGTCGGTATCGGATTGCGTTTCAGAAGGATCAGGAGGTTTTAGAAATATTGGTAAATCAGTCACAAGGTTTAGTATTCTTTCAAATCGTATGAATGACTTGTTTGAAGCGTTGAAAGAATTGTCTGATGTTGAACTTGTGTTTGTAACAACCTCATTTGGTGGAACAGGTAGCGGTGCTGTTTTTGAAATTGCAGAATACGTACAAGCCTTATTATGGCAACCTCATAACAACAGGTGTATTGATTGTTCGATTTTAGCTTTAAACTATAATTGCTTTAGTTATATAGAGAGCTTTCCAAAAAAGATAAAAGAAATCTTTGACATGAATATCATTCAGATGGTCATGGAAGCTTCTACAAAAACAAATATATATGCTGATGAGAAAACAATTGAGAAGATTAATGCATCAATTTTCAATCCGTTTTATAATCTGTTCCTGATTGATGAACCTATATATGAGTTTGATGAATTGTATAAAGTTCTGTCATTTGATAAACCAAAGCTTGTTTTATTAGATAAAAAGGGAAAATATATTATAAAGCAGAAATCTGTAGCTCCCGAAGTTTTTATAAGCTATTCAAGTAAAGATCAAGACATCGCGGATTCGATTGCTGATGCTTTGAAAGAAAATGGAATTAATAGTTGGATTGCTTCTAGAAGCATTGTAGAAGGACCTTATGCGAAACAAATAATGCAGGGAATAAATGGTGCAAAAATCTTCATGGTTTTACTAAGCCGTCATTCTATTTATTCACAACATGTTAAAAATGAAATAGACAGAGCATTTGCAAGACTGGATGATGGATTATTAATTGTTCCATTTATCATTGAGCAGTGTGAATTAGATGATGAGTGTCAGTACTATCTATGTAGACAAGAAATGTTTGACGGTTCTCAACCGCCGATTAATCAAAGGATAAACGATGTAGTAAATAGAATTAAAACTTTATTAGATTAAGGAGAAACTATAATATGAATACATATACACCCAATCCAATAGATACAAGTGATATTGAATTATCAAGTGATCTTTTAGAGTTAACAGAGAAACTAGCGGAGAATACACACGATGTATGGGCAGTCGGTAGGATTAATCAAGGATGGAAATATGGCAAGCAAAGAAATGATGAAAAGAAAGAAACGCCTTGCCTTGTACCTTATGGCGAATTGCCTGAATCTGAAAAGGACTATGATCGCAACACTACAATAGAAACATTGAAGACTATCCTGAAGCTTGGATACACTATCCAAAAAAAGTAATTGTACAATAAGCATTGAATAATATAATCGCAAATAATTGCCTATTAACACTATCTCTGTGCAAAAAGAGTTATAATAATGTCTTTTAAAGTATTTTATGCAATATGAGAGGAATACAAATCTATGCTAAAAGAAGTATTTATAAGCCATTCAACCAAGGATGCGGAGATTGCAAAAAGAATCTGCTTCGCTTTTGAAAACAAAAATATTAGCTGTTGTATTGCACCAAGAGATATTCCTTACGGCGCTGACTGGGCAGGAGAGATTGCAAAGGCGATAAAGGCAGCGAAGCTGTTTGTTTTAATTTTAAGTGAGAATTCAAATCAATCGGATGAATGTTTAAAAGAGCTTAACGTTGCCAACACCCATCACATTCCAAAGTTGTGTATTAAAATTGACAAGTCGGTTTGGAACGAGAATTACGAATATCATCTCAGTATTATCCAAATCATAACATTGGACAACGATAACTTTGATAGAATGATAGGAGAGATTATCTCTTGTGTGAAAAGCAAGCTCCATCCTCTCAATGTGTCGTCTCGCGGAATAGAAATAGGAGATAACCTTGATAATATACTTTCTGCTAAGTTTAAAGATATATTTTCAAAAATGAATGAATACATGCAGGAAGATAAGTCTTCGGAGGCACTTGCCATAAAGTTGAAAAAGGCAAAAGAGAAGCAAGCCACAGATGTTTTTTTCAATGAGAACGAGAATAAGTCCGATTTATCTCTGACAAAGTTGGAGAAAAAATCGCTGATTCCGCGTAAACAGCAGCGGAATCCCCAAGGAAAATATTTTTCCATACAAGATCCACCAAATCATCATACGCTGGTTTACCAGGTTAATCAATGTGCTGATCCGATTATTAACGGTCTATATTATGATGTTACTGAGTTAGATGTCACAGAGGAATGGTCTTCAAACGAAAGGACAAAGCGAACATTTTTTCTTAAAGATTACGATGAGCTGTTCCAACCAATCGTTCTGCTGACCTTTGCTGGAGAATATGTATTAGTAAATATGGGAGGCCTTTTTCGTGACAAGGTAATCGTATCCCAAAAACCCAATAGAATAAGATCAGGGGTTATTAAACAATCAGAACCCGCTTATATGAAAGAACAAAGCTGCTATGAACAAAGCGGTGTCAAAGACATTTCCATCAATGGCAAGAAGGAACTTATATATGAGGCAAAGTTAGACTCAAACATTGTTATTGTTGATCCTGAAACCTGCAAGCCGATCCGGCGAAAGGTTTACTATGACGAAAAGACCAATTCCGTTAAGGCTTCAGTTTCTATTTGGGCTGGTAAATCATATTTCGCATTTTCTATTGCCTCTCACAATTACGCGCAAGGATTCTGTCCATTCTCTGATTTAGAGATTGGTCTTAATTATTCCGAAGGACGTTATGATTATCCCCGCGACACCGAAAAGGCGTTGGAGTTTTTTGAGAATGATGGTTCTGCCCGCTCTAAATATGAGATTTCTCGGATATTTGCTGATGCCTGCGATTACGATACTGAGCAATTATATTTGAAACAAGCTAGTGAAGAAGGGTGTGTTCAGGCAAAAATTAAGTTAGCTCTTTACGGTATCCGCGATGGCAGAGACAAGCAGGAAACCGAAGAACTGTTAAAGCAAGCTGCTGAGGCAGGATTAAAAGAGCATGTTAAGTTTAAAGAAGCAGTATTTCTCTTGGCGGCATTTGCCGAAGTGGGGTATTATCCATGGTACTCAGATGAGGAAATTACCCGAATGTATCACAACGTAACATTTGAGTATCAGCCGGCATGGTACCGTACATCGAACTATGAAATCAGCGGGAGTTTTGAGATTACGGAAGAGGGTGCATTGAATTATATTCGTGAAACTCGTGATGCAGACGACGGAACTGCTGAGTTTTGTCTGGGTGGAGCTTTGTTGTATGGATGGAATATCGACCCTCAAGAGGAGTTGGGACTTCGTTATTTGTGGATTTCCGCCAATAAGGGAAACCGCGATGCCATAAACGATTTGTACGAATATTATTTGATACACCGTCTTGATGACAGCAAACTTTTTGAACTTGCAAAGGCACTGATTGATAATGCAGAGGATTTGGACACAGCAGCTCAGATTGCAGACGATTTCGATAAGATTCAATACGCATCACCTGAAATCAAGGAAATTGCCGCCATTGCTCATGCAAAAGCGAAAGAGTTGTCTGGTTCGGAAGAAGTATAGTGAAAATATAGATATGTTTGAATAATAGATAATACAAAACAGTAAAGATTCATTTGCTGGAAATTGACAGAGAAAACCTGATAAAGCATGACTTTACCGCATGTGTGCATCTTCGCAAGCTTTTTACGGTTGTCACTGCGGTGCCCTGATCGTACGGTAAGCTTTATGTGATTGTTTTAACGGAGAAATCGTTGTTATCGAAATACGAGATAACATGAAGAATGAATTTTGTATAGATACTGTTGAAAGGTTGAGAGAAAGATTTGGGAAAACGATCAACGGCGCAGTATTTCACAGAGATAGAGGCTGTCAGTATACAAGCTACGATTTTCGAGCAAAGAATTCCACATTTTTCAACAATACCGATATCAGAGAACAGATTAATTCCAGACATCTTTAAGGCAACACCGCACAGCAGCCAAACACCACAAAAAGTTATATAATAAGAGCATGAATAGACAAATGACACTGGCAGAAATAAATGATGAGTTTGATGTAGTCAGAACCAATAGCAGAGAAATTTTAAAGAAAATGGACAGTATAATTTCATGGGTGGCATTAATGAAAATTGTAGAGCTATACTATTACAAAAGAGAGCGTGGTATTAGACACTATGATTATCTACAAGCTGATAAAACTGATAACCTCTATAAAGACTATCAGTTTGAGATTGAATTCGACAGCTACTACAAGAGATTTCTAAAGTAGTTCACGATGGCATCATAATATCAAGTGCAGAACAAATGCCCTCTGTATATCAGAAGAGGGTATAATAATTCATTGCTGTATTAATTAATAGTTGACAATGAAAGAATATCCAATCTAATAGTAATATCAGATAAGTCAAAGAAATTGCTATCAATGATAGTAAGTGAGTGGCTATCCGGCATGGATACTTATCCAACAATCACTTTGGTAATACAGTCGGGTACTGAATGTGTCAGTAAGGAAGCATATGACTGTTAATCCTGATATTACGGCGACCGCAGTAGTACCTTTAGGTATTCGAGTTCAGTTGGGGGAGCCATAAACGCCTCTGTACTTAAAGTGCAGGGGCTAAATTTATTTTGAATAATGAAGAATGAATAGTGAAAAGTAATGTTTTTGGGAGTTTCTGTATTATTCAGAAAATCGTAACTTCCGTTGAAATATGTTTTTCCATTGTTTCATATAATTGTATGGGAGGTTGATGTAATGAATAGAAATAATTTTGATCAAAATTCTCAGACCAAACTACAAGACGAAGTATCCGATGTTTCTATTGTGGATAACCATGATATGCCAAAAAAGGAAATTGTTATAATTTTTCAGCTTGTTGTATGTATAATGATAGCGGTTGTTTTGTTTGTAGTAAAATGTGTTGGAGGAAGTGTGTATGAAGATATCAGAAAGTATTTTTATACAAATATAAATAACTCCGTTATTACTGAGTTCATTTCAACCGATGAGGAAGGTGTATCATACACGATCAATGATGAAAATTAGTACTCATGGCATTAATATTTGTATCAGCTATCCGTTTGTTGCTTTATTATGTTTTTCTGTGATAGTCAGTAAGAATATGATAACTGTGATTGCTGTTTTATCTGCTATAATGCACGAAATCGGTCATATTGCTGTTATGAAAAAATTTTCAAGCGAAGTAATTAATGTGAATGTTGGATTGTTTGAACTTTCAATTCATGATGAATCAAGACCAATTAGTGAATATAATAAAGATCTTGCTGTTAATTGTGCCGGTCCTGTTGTTAATATTATACTGTGGGTTTTGTTTTATATATTATACAAGTTTACTTTTTGGAGTACGGCTTATAGTGTTGCGATGGTAAATATATCTCTTGGAATTTTTAATCTTTTGCCAATAGAAACAACTGATGGTGGTCAGATATTGAAAATAATACTTTCAAAGAAAATATCTGTTACAACTGCCGATACAATCATGACGGTTTTATCTTTCATTTTTATAATCCCAATTTCTATTGCAGGATTTTATGTACTTATTAATTCTCAGTATAACTACACTATGCTTTTCGCTGTACTATATTTTGTAACAGCATTAGTATTTGGTTTTAAAAAATAATACATGAACTTTACATTTGTAACATATTTGTGTTGTTTTGCGCTTAAATGGTAACATATTAAAAAAAACATTGACTTATCACCTGATTAAGTATATAATAAATACAAATAAGATAGATTATGTCACAGGACTAAGGCAGAGGATCGCAATCACCGAACCTTAGTCTTTTTTGTTTAGGAATAATAACTGTGAAAAAGGACATAATAAATTCTTATCAATAGATAGTATTTATCACTGTCCTTAATATAAATGTCTGTCCTTATGGCGGCAAAAGAAAGGAATAATAATATGGCAAATCCTATTGTAACTATTGAGATGGAAAACGGGAAGTTTATTAAAGCAGAGCTCTATCCCGAAATTGCGCCACAGTCTGTTTATAACTTTATTTCCCTTATAAAAAAAGGTTTTTATAACGGTCTTACTTTTCACCGTGTAATAAAGGGATTTATGATACAGGGTGGTTGTCCTCTTGGCAACGGAACAGGCGGTCCCGGATACAATATTAAGGGTGAGTTCAGTTCAAACGGCTTTGAGAATAACCTTGCGCATAAAAGAGGTGTTCTCTCTATGGCAAGAGCAAGCCACCCTGATTCGGCAGGATCTCAGTTTTTTATTATGCACGCTGATGCACCATACCTTGACGGTCAGTATGCCGCATTTGGAATGGTAACAGAGGGTATGGATGCAGTAGATGAGATTGCTTCTGTAAGAAAGAATTTCAGAGATATGCCCTATGAACCACAGATAATGAAAAATGTTACAGTTGAAACTTTTGGTACGGAATATCCTGAGCCAACTAAATATTGATGAAAAAATTCTTCTGCCATATGTAGGCAGGAGAATTGTCATTTATGAGAAATAAAACTCTAATTCTCCCCCCACGGAAAAAAGTTTCAAATTGATATATAATGTATATATAATAGAAAAAACAATCAACTTTTGTTACGAAAAACGTTGGTTTATGTAAATATTATTAAGAGGTTGACATTTTTATTTGTGTAAAGTATAATATATACTGAGTTGGAGTATATATGTGTATTTAGAAGAAATGTTGATATGGGGTGGTATAATGAGTAAGAACGTAACTTATCAGCAGTACCGTGATGCCGCATACAGATATAATTCGGCGTCAGAGAAGATGAGAAAAGAAAAACAGGAACTAGAAGAAGCAAATGAAAGTTTGTGTAAAAAAAGGGAAGAACTTGAACAAATAGAAGTAAAGATTACAGACAACCGTACACAACGTACCGATCTGCTTGAACGTGAAACGAAAATATTCAAACAGCAGTGGGAAGTGAAAAAGGTAGAAACAGATAAAGCGGTAGACGATGAGATAAGGAAGATAAACGAAGAAGCAGGTTTACGATTAGATAAACAGAATGAAGATTATAATAAGAAAAAAGCGGGTATTGACAAGATAGTAAGACCGTATTATAATCGAGTGGAAATCTTCAAAACAGAAGTACAAGAACTAAGCAGGAAGGAAAGCAATTTAGGAGATTTTACGAAAGAGGTACCAATAGGAAATAAAAAGGTACAGGATTTTCTGAACAGGTCGAGAAAGAAAAGATTTCTCAGCAGGAAGCAAGATGAATTGTTGAGAAAACCATGCGATGTTATAATAGAGAAAAATAGAAATTTTCGAGTATTTGACGATGTAATAAATGCAGAAAAAGAATTAGCTGCATCTGATTGGTACAAAAGGCTTGAAAAGGGTGATGTTACAGAAAGAGTTCGCATGAAAGCTGCAGTTGTGGTGTCAGGTGCGATAATTTTTCTGTTCTTTCTTTTTTTGATGGTGTTTTTTCTTGCAGGTCTGCATGGTGCTGTAAAGAATGTCCAGGTTATAATGATGATGCTTGCAATGGGCGGATTTACATCTAATATAGTAAATTTTGTAGTGATTAGGATGTTTTTTAGTGATAAAACAGATTACTGGAAAAATAATGCAAAATTAGTTTCCGTTATTGCAGGTATGATACTTGGTATGGTATTGTGGATGGTTTTTTATAATTCCTCCGAAAGTATAGGCTTTACGTTGTTTGTACTTTCGATGGTGGGTACGTTTTTTCTGTGCAGAAAGTCTTTTGTTACATATGTAAAATTAACTACACTTGGAAGAATAGGTTTATTGAGGGAATTGGCAAGAAAAGAGATATTTAGGGAACTGTTGCCCGATAGTGATAATAAACACTTTTTGCAAATGTACTGTTACTATAACCATAACGCGGTGATTGATTATATTGCAATGAATTACCGTGATAATATTCACCGTGAAATTCAAGAAAAGTTAGAGGTTGCAAATAACTGCCTGACAGTAGCAAAGAGAGAACTCTTAAAGTATAATAAGGAACTCAAACAGCTTATTAGACTAAGAGCGGAAAATAAAGAAAAAAAAGCCGCTATTGAGATGGATAGAGTTAATGCGGTTGACGAAGCAGAGAAAAAGCGATTAACAGAGATGCCGGATTTTTTAGAACAGCTTCCCGAAAATGTTTTAAGTGAGATAAAAAGCTTAGATGAGGAGTATGACAAGCTCTGTACAAAGAGAGAGAATATTGAAGCCGATTGCCTTGCCAAAGACGATTTTGTTTTGAAGAAGAGAAAGTTAAGCATAGATTCTCAGAACAGAGTCAAAGAGATGCAGACTGTATTGTTTGGGTGGGATTCATCACCCGAACCGCATGAATCAGAATATTGTTTTAGTGATATTTTATGTTTTGAAAGCACCGATAATATCAGCATAATAAAGCATAATCTTGAACCGTTTATATTTTGGTATCAGGCAAAGAGCAGCAATTCATCTCCTGCAAGCAGTCTGAATAAGGTATTATGCAGATGTATAAAGGGCTTGAAGAAGATAAACCCTCAGGCACTGATGCAGATAAATATTATTGACAGCGTATCAGATAGAAAAGATGTAACGGAATATAGAGAATACAGTAAACTATCCGCAGACGGAATTATTACCTACATAAAAACAACGGATCAGTATGAGCTTCGCTTGATAGATAATAAAGATAGCTCCAAAATGCTCAGGGCGCTGTTTATATCTCAGTGCTATGATATAAGAGATTTCTTCAATAAGCATAAAGATATGATTGACGATGATACAGAAAAGTCTCTTGCAGGCGCAAATCAGCTAAGAAATGATGAGAATGAACCGTTTGTGTATCAGGTAATGATGTATGTAGTTCCAAGGGAATACGATGATGACGTGATTGAGCCGCCTAAGGAGATAGTTCAGGCTATGAAAGACGATACCTGTGTTAGTATGGGTGTTATTCCGTTTTTCTTTGTTGATCAGGACAGTGTTCATGAGAAATGGAGAGAGGCAGTCGAATTGTGCAGGTGGAGTTGTACAATAGGCAGAAAGCGTAAGAGATGATATTTTATCTGTTTCCAAAAGGAAACGGTAAATATTTATAAAAACAATGGAGAGTGAAAAAATGAATATCAAAAGAGTAATTGCAGTTTTGCTTGCTGTATCAATATTGTTTATGGCAGCAGGCTGCGGTAAAAAGACGACCGATGAAGAAACATCGACAATCAACATTGACAGAGTTCTGTATCCAGATACCGATGAGGAAGTATCCGACAGCGATGTTACCTCCAGCAGTACCGTATCAAAAAGTACCGAAACAGATACCGAACAAAAGAATGAAAGCAAAGAAAGCAAGTCTGAAAAAGACAAGAATTCAAGCAAAATCATAATAAAAAAAGAAAGTTCCAGTAGTAGTGCTGTGTCGAGTAAGCCGACATCTTCAACCACAAGCAAAAAGAATAATACTACAAGCAAAACAGAAAATAATACTTCAAAGGAATCTTCAAAAGCATCATCAAACAGTTCATTAAATAGTTCATCGAATAGTTCATCAAACAGTTCTTCAAGCGGTTTGTCAAGCACATCATCGAATTCATCTTCGAGTGTATCGTCAAAGAACCCAAGCAGTACAGATACTTCTACCGACAAGGAAACTGATACAACGTCCGATACAAATACAGATACTCAAACAGATACCGATACACAAACTGATACACAGACAGATAATCCGTCAGATACGGATACAGAGCCGGAGAAAATGCTTGTAGTGTATTTCTCACGTTCGGGAGAGCAGAATAATGGAGTAATTGACGAGGGCAATACCAGTGTGGTTGCTAACATGATAGCAAATTACCTTGGTGCAGATATCAAAGAGATAACACCGCTTGATGATAATTATCCAACATCATACGATGAGCTTCGTGATTATGCAAAGAAAGAGAAAGATACATTTGCAAGACCGGCAATATCGGAAGATTTCAGCAATATAGGCGAATATGATACGATTTTTGTAGGTTATCCAATCTGGTGGAGCGATATGCCAATGATAATGTACACGTTCTTTGAATCATATGACTTTACAGGTAAAAAGGTTGTTCCGTTCTGTACATATGGAGGCACAGGAGATGCAAGTACATTTGAAATTATTAAAGCTCTCCAGACAGGTGCTGAGGTGAAAGATGGCTTTAGTGTACTTGATGAAAAGGCACAGAATGATAGATCTGTCGTCAGAGATGATATAATAAAGTGGCTTGAGGGATTAGGCTACGGAGAATAAAAACAATACTGTAAGTCAGGTGCGTTCCGATTTGCGAACAGCACCTGATTTTTTGTTAAAGAAACTATCATACTATTAGCTGTGACTTGAAAAAATAATAATTAAGCTTTTGGAAGATCATGAGTAATAACCCAACGAAAAAAACCTTCTGCAATCGTATTGCAAACAAGAGCGAAATAGGATATAATAATTACAATAATATGTTGAAGTATGCTGAATAATATCATTTCGGGAGGAATTATAAAAATGGGTGTAACATTATTGGAGTACAGAGGACATATAAGAAACTGGCGTGCACTGAATGAAGAACTTGGTATTACAGAGGTACTGCCACGACAGGAACGTGAACGCACTATTATATCAAAAGGCTTTGAAAAATGGGGTTGTGATATAGCAGATCATCTGTACGGTATGTTTGCTTTTGCAATAGAGGATGGTGACAGCATAGTTTGTATCAGAGATCACTTTGGTACAAAGCCGTTTTACTACTATATTACAGAAGATGGACGTCTTCTTCACTCAACATTTATCAGAGATATAATAAGCCAGGAAGGCTTTAAAAAGGAACTTAACGAAGAAATGCTTCAGCTTTATCTTACGCTTACATATTGCGGCGGTGAGAATACGTTCTTTAAAGGTCTGAAAAAGCTTATGCCCGGTCATTGTCTTGTGTTCAAGGACGGAAAGGTAGAGATAACAAGATACTGGGAGCCTACATTTAATCCTGATGCCAGCAAGACGATTGAGGAATATGCAGATGAAATCCATAATACCCTTACAAAAATAATGACAGAGGTAAAAGACGATGATGAAACAGCAGAGTCGTTTTTGTCAGGCGGTGTAGATTCGTCATATGTGTTTGCAATGAGTGATGCAAAGGTGTCGGATTCGTGCGGATATACTGATGAGCGTTTTGATGAATCGAAACTTGCAAAAAAGACAGCTCAGCTTCTTGGCAGAGAGAACATCACTGCAATAATTACTCCGGAGCAGTATTTTGATGCCGTTGAGTATGTTTGTGAGAATATGGAACAGCCACTGGCAGATGCTTCGGCAATAGTATTTGCAATAGCTTGTAAGGCAACGGCAGAACATACAAAGCTGTGTTATTCGGGCGAAGGTTCGGATGAGTTTTTTGGCGGATATAATATGTATAGGAATGCACAGCGATACGGCGATAATTTGAAGGATTTCTATGTTGGAAACACTATGATAATGAAAGAGGACGAAAAGAAAAAGCTTCTTAAGAATTATTATGAGGGTGTACTGCCGATAAGCGTAGTAGGCGATCTGTATGAACGTATGGAGGGAATGGATCCGCTTGCAAAAATGTCTGATGTTGATATACAGGTATGGCTTGAGGGAGATATCTACCTTAACGTTGACAAGATGAGTGAGGCTTGCGGATTGGAAATAAGAATGCCGCTGACAGACCGCAGAATATTTGATATTGCGTCCAGAATGCCTTCAGAGTATAAGGTGAATGATGAGCAGAACAAGGTAGCTTTCAGAATGGCTTCCGCAAAGGTTCTTCCGGAAGAAATTGCATACAGAAAGAAACTTGGGTTTATTGTACCTATACGAATTTGGATGGCTGACGAACGATACAACACAGGTGTTCGTGAAAAGCTTTTCGGAAAAACAGCAGAGAAGTTTTTTAATACTGATAAGATACATGAAATATTTGACGCATATATCGGAGGACAGAGCGATCTTTGGAGGAAGCTTTGGACAATTTATATATTCATAGTATGGTATGATATATATTTTTGATGTAAGGTAAGTAGAAAGCTGTTTCAGCACTTTGTGATGAAGGTGTTGAAACAGCTTGTTTTTTATGATATGTAAAGGGATAGTTGCATAGAAAATTAGATTAATTTAATGTAAGTCTGTTTGATATTCAGATATTTCTTTTATTTGTATTAATAGCTTGCATTTAAGCTCTAAAATCGCTATAATTAGAATACAATATTTATAGCGATCAGGAGGGCTTTGTATTGGTTAACAAAAGAGTGTTAAAGATTTTATGTATGCTTTTGCTTTTGATAAATGTACTGTGTGTATGTGTAAATGCTTCGGCAGAAGGGAATACTTATGAAGTGCCTGAAATATCAATGACCTTGGAGATACCGTCCTATCTGAATGTGATTTCAAAGGGAATTAAGCAAAACGATGTGCTATTTACTTCGGGTGATTTTGACTATATACAAACTATGAGCGTAATTCGCGACAACAACGATTATTACCTGATATATGATAAGGATAAAACTTTTACGATAGAAGTAAAGATCTCTGATACAGTTTTTGGCTTTGATAGTATGTCAAAAGCAAGCGAAAAGAAGTTGCAGTCAACCATAGAAACTGTACAAAAGAACAGCGGTGTTTTGAGTGCCGAAGTGTATGATAGCGGTGCGTATAAGTTTATTGATGTGCTGGAAAACAAAAATGAAGGCAGCAATACAATATTTTCAGAGAAGTTTATTACAACGTATAATAAGCAGGATCTGTCAATTATTATTAGCTCAATAAATGACAAACCTACCGAAACGGAACTTAATCTTGTAAAGGGAATGGTTAACAGTATCAAATTTCCTGAGGAAAGCGTGCTTGATCTTTCAGCGCTAAGTCCGACACTTATTGGTGCGTTTATATTACTTATGCTGGGATTTATAGCGGTAGTTGTGATAAGGCTTAAAAACATACCTGTATCGTTTTTGGAATTTGAAGCAACAGGTGGTATAAAGAAGCAGAAAAAACAGATTTTTGACAGCACAACAGTTGTAGAAGAGGTTTCAAACAATATTGAAACAGATAAAAAGGAAGAAGTACCGGTTAAAGAAAACAAAGAACCGGAGGAAGAACAACCGGTGAATTTTTCAGATGAGGAGCTTGCAGCAGCAATAGCGAATTTCTCCGACAGATAAGTATAATAGAATAACACAAAACAAAACGATCCCCGACGAAACAAGTCGGGGATATTGTTATTCATCACTGTTATTATTTTTAAACACAGATTTTGCAAGTGGGTTTGCGTTAACGGCGTCTTCCATTTGAACATCTGCAAGATGAGTATATATTTCGGTAGTGCCTAAGTTTTCGTGTCCAAGAATTTCTTTTAACACACGAATATCCACACCACCGTATTGATACATTAATGTTGCACAGGTGTGTCTGAGTTTATGAACAGAAAATCCTTGACCGCCCAAACCGCTTTTCTCTATATATTTATTCACTAAAGCCTGAACAGACTTGTTTGAGAGTCTGGTTTTACGTTGGCTGATAAATAGTGCATATTTGTCCTTAACGCCGTCAACAGGTCTGACTTTCATATAATTTGCTATTGCGTCAAGGCACGCCTGATTAAGATAGACGGTACGTTCTTTATTGCCTTTTCCGATAATTCTGAGTTTGTTTCCGACAATACTATTGTAATTGATAGAGCATAATTCGGACAAACGCATACCGCAGTTAAGAAACAGGATAATAATACAGTAATCTCTTTCTTTAAACTCTCCGTCAATTACATTAAGAAGTGTATAGCATTGTTCAAGAGTAAGATACACGGGTAATCGTTTACCCGGTTTAGGGGTTTCAAGTTCTGCAACTGGATTTTTATCAAGAAGCATTTTTCTGTTAGTGAGATATTCAAAAAAAGACATTAACGATGAAACCTTACGGGAACGTGTTCGAGCGGAATTGCTTCTTTCAGATTGTAAGAAAAGCATAAAGCTGTATGCGTCTTCAAGTGTGACCGTTTTTATAAGGTTTAAGTCAACATCTTTTATCTTAATATCGGTAAATTCATAATCATTAGCAACTAACCCACGTTTTTTCTTGATAAATCTGAAAAAGGTACGCAGGTCAAGAAAGTATTCGTTGACCGTATTTTGGGATTTTCCTTTAATAACGCTCATGTATGTAAGATAGTCCATGATAATAGGAGAAGCCTCATCGTAGCAATTCATAATAATACCTCGTAAAAATAAAACAAAAGACTATGTTAAACATTGGTAACATAGCCTTACTGGTGGGAGAGGGTGGATTCGAACCACCGAAGCCGAAACAACAGATTTACAGTCTGCCCCATTTGACCGCTCTGGAACTCTCCCAAAAAGTATTTAAAAATAAAAATGGAGCTGGTGGACGGACTCGAACCCCCGACCTGCTGATTACAAATCAGCTGCTCTACCAACTGAGCTACACCAGCGAATTTACGCTTGCCTCTCATCTGAGTGCTTGATAATTATAGCATATAAAATTACTTTTGTCAACAGTTTATAAAAATTTTTTTGACAGTTTTCCTGAGAAAAATTCAAGAAAAAACAGTGCGACATAGTGTTTTTTCTATTATGAATTAATCGTAAATAATCATAAACTGTATTGACAGCAGGAACTGCGCTATAATATAATTTATACTATAAAGTTTTGAATTGGAGATGTATGAATTTGAGTGTTGATATTGCGATAGATCTGGGAACCTCAAATACCAGAATATTTTTAGCCGACAAAGGTAAGTTTTTGGACGAACCTTCTGTTGTGACGATAAATCTTGATAATGATAATATAATAGCAGTCGGACGTGACGCATACAGAATGATTGGGCGTACTTCTCAGAGGTTAAGTGCAATAGAACCTATTGTAGGGGGAGTAATATCGGATTTTTACTTAGTTGAGAACATGATAAAAATACAGTTAGGTAAGGCTAATATAAGCAGAATAGTAAAACCAAGAGTAGTTGCCTGTATTCCGGGAGATATAACAGATGTTGAGAAAAGAGCAGTTGTAAACTCAATTTTGTCTATCGGTGTCCGAAATGTAAGCTTGATTGAAGCGTCAAAAGCCGCAGCGATAGGAGCAGGTCTTGATATAAGAAGTCCTCACGGAAGAATGGTAATAGATGTGGGCGGAGGAACAACCGATATGGCGGTAATTTCCCTTGGAGATATTTCTGCATCAAGATCGATGAAAATAGCCGGCAATAGTTTTGACGATGAAATAATAAAATACATAAGAAGAGCATATAATTTAGTTATCGGAAAGGTTACTGCCGAAAAAACAAAAATAGAAATAGGAACTGTAATCAAGCCTGATGTAGATAAGAAAATCGTTGTAAAGGGAAGAAATACTGTTACCGGACTTCCTCAGGCTGTCGAAGTGTCAAGCAGTGAGCTTGCAGAACCATTGAATGAGATTGCGGTATCTATTGCGCAACAGGCACAAGACGTACTGGAAGAAACTCCCCCCGAACTTGTCAGCGATATTTACAGAGATGGAATAGTATTGACAGGTGGAGGCTGCCTGATAAACGGTCTTGATAAGATAATCAAAGAGTATGTAAAATTAGATGTACATATTGCAGATAATCCTTCTGATTGTGTTATCAACGGCTGCGGATATGCTTTAAGATATATAGGTCAGGATGAAATTGACGAAAACGGTGCTGTTAATCCTTTGAGTGTACCGTACTGATATAGAAGAATAATGCTCCTGTTTTGTCGGATTGACAGCAGGAGTATTTTTTTCTGTAAATATAAAATCACTCTTGACATTACTTTTAATTGTTTGTATAATTTATACAATATTATTGGAACGGAGGTTTTGTTTATGAGTATTCCTACACCGCATATTGAAGCGAAAAAGGGTGATTTTGCAAAAACGGTTATTATGCCCGGTGATCCTTTGCGTGCAAAGCTTATAGCAGAAAAATTTCTCGAAGATTCTGTTCTTGTAACTTCGGTAAGAGGTATGCTTGGCTACACGGGAAGCTATAAGGGTGTGAGAGTTTCGGTAATGGGCAGCGGAATGGGTATGCCCTCAATGGGAATTTACAGCTATGAGCTTTTCAATTTTTATGATGTTCAGAATATTATCAGAACAGGATCAACAGGTGCGCTTCAGCCCGGACTTAACCTTGGTGATATTATAGCGGCAATGAGTGCGTGTACAAATTCGAATTATGCGTCACAGTATGGTCTGAATGGTAGTTTTGCTCCGACAGCGGATTATACTTTGCTGAGAACATTTGATGATGTATCAAAAGATCTTGGAAGGACAGTTCATATCGGAAGCATACTCAGTTCGGATGCGTTTTACTCAGCAAATGAAACCGAAAACGATAAATGGAAGGCAATGGGTGTTCTTGCGGTAGAAATGGAAACGGCTGCATTATATATGAATGCCTCTTATGCAAAGAAAAACGCACTTGGAATATTTACTGTATCTGATTGTATAGGAACGGATAAAGCAATGTCGGCTGAGCAAAGACAGAATTCGTTTACAAATATGATAGAGCTATCGCTTGAAACAGCAAGGAGAATGGGTGATTGATAATGGATAACGAAAAACTACTTGAACTTGCGCATAAGGCAGCAAAGAACAGTTATTCTCCGTATTCGGGATTTTCAGTCGGAGCAGCGGTTTTATGTGATGACGGATCTGTATATTTAGGGTGTAATGTAGAGAATGTGTCATTTTCTGCAACTAACTGCGCAGAGAGAACAGCCATGTTTTCAGCGGTAGCCGACGGCAAAAGGAAATTTAAAAAAATAGCGATTGCAGCGCACAGAAAAGACGGACAGGTGATTTTTACACCGCCATGCGGAGTATGCAGACAGGTACTATGTGAATTTTGCAGTGCAGATTTCGTGGTTATAATGACAGATGGAAAAAACATCATTGAGAAAACTCTTGGAGAGTTAATGCCATTATCTTTTAATGAGTTTTAGAAACACGAAAACGCAGGTGAAACATAAAAGCTTCACCTGCGTTCGTTAGTGTTTGTTCGCCGTGATTAGTCTTTATCAACCGGCTTTTCATGTGTTGTTGACAGTAACATCTGGATACCTTGGTTTATTTTGTCGTACTCTGCCTGGATCATAGCAAGATATTCTTTGCCGTACGGTTCTAAGTGATAATACTTACGAAGTCTTTTACCGACAATTTCCATTCTATCGGAAATAACACCTTTGTCAATAAGACGGTAAAGTGTGGGGTAAAGAGATCCCTCCGGCATTACAAACTGTTCACCGCTTCTAACTTTTAGCTCGTGTGCTATCTGATAACCATACATATCCTCGCTGTCAAGCAGATAGAGAATAAGAAGCTCAGATGTTCCTTTTTTTAAATTTTCTGCAATACCCATAGTTTTTCTTCCTTTGTAAAATATGTACATTTTTTTATATCATAAGTACTATCAGACGTCGTATATATTGAAATAATACAGTCATACTTCCAGGCAGAACAAGTGTTTTTTTGTATTCAATCTAAACATACATCACCGAAAAATACATTGGCAGAAATACTGCCACGACAGCATATTAAACGGTTACGTCTAAGATGTACAAAGATAACAATAGTTATTCTTATTATTATTATACTACACGCTTACAGGAATGTCAATAAAAAAGTGTATATGCATATTATTAAAAGGTGGTAATAAAAAATACGTAAAAGGTTAACATATTTTATACAAGAATTAGTAAAATCAATAAATATGCTGAATAAGAATTTTAACACCTATTAATATTAATATCAATCCACCTGTAACAGATGATTGTTTTTCAAATTTAGAACCGAATAAATACCCGGTAGATACACCTACACATGACAGCATAAAGGTAGTAAAGCCGATAATGAGAACAGACAGAATGATGTTTACATTTAGAAAAGCAAGTGTAACGCCAACCGCAAGTGCGTCAATACTTGTTGCGACAGAGAGTATAAAGATTTCTTTAAAATCAACATTGTCCATAAGAGTGATTTCGGGTTTGTTGTCAATAAGAGTATCGTAAATCATCTTACCTCCGATATATCCCAAAAGTACAAAAGCTATCCAATGGTCAAAGGCAGAAATATACTTTCTCAAATTGTTGCCTAAGAACCAACCGATAATCGGCATTAATGCCTGAGCTGCTCCAAAGAATCCTCCGATTATTAAGGGATAGCCTGCATTCCACTTTTTCATTGCGATACCTTTACACAGTGCCGCTGCAAAGGCGTCCATTGAAAGTCCGACTCCCAATAGAATAATTTCTGCAACACTCATATTTTACCTCCTGATTATTGATATAACATTGTATTCGTAGGCTGTTTTTTATATGTTTGTAAAATGTTTTTAAATAATCACTTGAGTTTTTTCGTAAATACTTTTATAATAATGCTTAGTTAACTATTGCGGGAGGAGAGAAATATGATAGATTTATGTTTGTTGGGTACGGGCGGAACAATGCCATTGCCCGAAAGAGCATTGACCTCCTTATATATAAGATACAATGGGCATGGGTTACTAATCGACTGCGGAGAGGGTACGCAGATAATGATAAGAAAGAAAAAACTATCACTGCATGATATAGACGTAATTCTGTTTACGCATTATCATGCGGATCATATTTCCGGATTGCCGGGACTCCTTTTGTCCGCAGCAAAAAGCGAACGTTATGAACCAATAACACTTGTAGGTCCGGTTGGACTTAAAAGAATAGTTCAGTCGCTATGTATAATAGCACAGGATTTGCCATTTGATATAGAGTATATAGAGCTTGACGGAGGTTACAGACCACTGGAGCTGATCGGACTAAAAATAGACGCATTTCCTGTAATACACAGTGTTATGTGCTATGGATATACGTTGACTTTAGAACGTGCAGGAAAATTTGACATAATGCGTGCAAAAACATTGGGGATACCGCAGAATTTGTGGAAACAGATTCAGCAAAATTCTGCGGTGGAATACAACGGCAGGATTTTTTATCAGTGCGATGTGCTTGGAGCGCCAAGAAAGGGCATAAAAGTAACATATTGTACCGATACACGCCCCGCAAAGAGTATTCTGAAATATGCAGATAAATCGGATTTGTTTATATGCGAAGGAATGTATGCAGATCCGGTTAAGCTAAACAAAGCTGAGAAAAACTTTCACTGTATGTTTTCGGAGGCTGCACAGATGGCAAAAATTGCTGGTGTAGAATGTCTATGGCTTACGCATTTCAGCCCGTCGCTCAGCAACCCTGAAAGCTATCTTGACGAAATAAAGGGCGTTTTTGAGAATACCGTTGTACCTAAGGATATGCAGACGGTGACGCTTAGATTTGATTGATCTGAGTAAAAGCGGACGCTTGTCTGAAAGTTTATTTCATAAAGACTGATAAATATTTTCACGTTTTTTATCATTGATAGTATTATAATGCCACACAAAACGGTATGTTTGTTGGCTAAAATATTACAAAATAGTACAGAAATGAATTTTTATTTTAAAATGGTTGAAAAAAAGGTTTTTTTATGATAATATTTAAATGCAGTTTTAAAGATGTTAGCTGCAATAATTATTATTATGTTGAGGAGGATTTTACAATGCCAGTTAGTTTAACAATGCATCAGAAAGTAAAACTTGGTCTTGAAGAGTATGAGGTTTTAGAAAATAAAACTGTAAAGTACACAGCAAAGAAGAAGTTGCTTGCAGCAGGTGCTGATTTTGACATTTTTGACGCAATGGGTAATAAGGTTGGTCTTGTTGACCAGAAGGTTTTGAACATGGTTAAGACATTCGATCTTACTATTAACGGTCAGAAGGTTGGTACAGTAAAGAAGAAGTTCCCTGCACTCACAAAAGATATGAATTATGATGCAAGGGGCTGGAAGCTTGACGGCGATGCACTTGGAATGAGCTTTAAGTTTACAGACGCTGCAAAAAATGTTTATGCAACTGTAAAGAAGAAGGTTATCGCTGTTGGTGATACATATGAGATAGTTGTAGCAGATCCTGCTGACGAACTTCTTGTAGTAGCACTTACAATTGTTCTTGATGAGGCATTCCACAGCAAGCGTTCATAATTGTTTGTTTAGAAACGATATATCATCAAAACCGCATGTTAGCCTGTAACGGGAAAACGTGTGGTTTTGTTTTTTTGCTTTAAATCGCAGAAATTCGGTTTTGTATATTGCATTGTATATTATGGATATGATATAATAAACAATTAGAAAATGCCGTATTTGGCTTGAGAATCTAAGAAGGTCGGTGATATCCGTGAAAATACACGAATCCGCAGAGAATTATCTTGAAACAATACTTATACTAAAAAACAGGAAGGGACTAGTCCGTTCTATCGACATAGCAAATGAACTTGGTTTTTCCAAGCCAAGTGTAAGCATAGCTATGAAGAACCTGCGTGAAAACGGGTATATTGAGGTGGATTCAAAGGGTTTTATAGAACTTGCTGAGTCCGGCAAAAAGATAGCAGAACTCATCTATGAAAGACATACATTTCTTTCGGCTTGGCTTGAGAATATAGGAGTTAACCCGAAGATTGCAGCAGAGGACGCCTGTCGAATGGAGCACATCATCAGTGCGGAAAGCTTTGAGGCAATTAAGAAATATGTGAACAGCTATAATAGCTGAGCACTTATATACTTGTAAAAACAAATATTAAAACTAAGCCCTCTGTGAGATGAGGGCTTTTTTTGTAGGGTGATACTATGATATATTTTGACAATTATACATTTTTGGAAACAGCTGCTATATTTTTGATTTACGCATTTGTCGGTTGGTGTACGGAGGTAGTATATGCAACACTCAAACACGGCAGATTTGTAAACCGTGGTTTTTTGATAGGGCCTGTATGTCCTATATACGGGCTTGGTGTTTTATCGGTAGTAATGTTTTTAGAACCAATAAAGGATGACTGGGGGTTACTGTTTCTTTCGTCTATGGTGTTTACATCAGCGATAGAATTTATAGGCGGTTTTATTCTGGAGCGTTTGTTCAACGAAAAATGGTGGGATTACTCCGACGAACACTTTAATGTTAAGGGATATATTTGTCTGAAATTTTCGATAATGTGGGGCCTTGCGTGTGTACTTGTAATAGATGTTGTACACCCTTCTGTAATGACTGTACTTAGGTTTATCCCGCAAGGAATACTCATTGTGATACTTGCGGTTATGTATGCTGTGTTTGCTTCCGACATTACCGTAACCCTTATCAACATAATGAAAATACGCAAATACATACGTTATGCTGAGGAGGTAAGAAATGCACTGGAGCAGGTATCGGAGAAGATAGGAGAGAGCTTGAGTGAAAAAACTCTTGAAGCAATGGAACACGGTGAACATCTTAAAGAAACTATTTCCGAAAAAGAACAAGAGATGCGTGATACTTTTGCCGACAGAAAAACAGAGTATGAGGAACTGAAATCTAAGCTCAAAGCATATTCGGAAGAAACATTCCGTATAAGTAAGCGTATAAGAACTGCGTTCCCACATATTGAACAGGGAAAGTACAGAAATATATTTAAACAGAAATAATGATTTATAAATAAAACAGGTTTGAAATTTAATTCAAAAAAACGTGCAGATTTTTAGTTTGGTTTAAGGTATGTGTATTATAATTATATAGTTATGATACGGTTTAATGAAAAAAATTTGTATTTTCACTGTAAATCCCGCAGTAATTCATACTTTATTAACAATTATATTGGATAATAGAAAAGCTAAACTGTATTATAATGCAGAAACTATATAAATTCACAAGGAGTGATACAGTATGATAGAGGTTAAGAACATTACGAAATGCTACGGCGATACCAAAGCAGTCGATAATGTAAGCTTCACCGTTGAAAGCGGAGAGATACTTGGTTTCTTGGGACCCAACGGTGCAGGCAAATCAACCACTATGAATATCATTACAGGATATCTGTCATCATCAAGCGGTACCGTAACTGTTGACGGCTGTGAGATACTTGACGATCCTAAGGGAGTAAAAAGCAAAATAGGTTATCTTCCGGAAATTCCCCCACTTTATCTTGATATGACAGTGCAGAAGTATCTTGAGTTCATGTTTGACCTTAAGAAAGTAAAGCTTGACAAAGAGGAGCATATTGAAGAGGTATGCCGTCTGGTGAAGATAAGTTCGGTAACGCACAGGCTTATCAAGAATCTTTCAAAGGGATATAAACAGCGTGTCGGACTTGCACAGGCACTTTTGGGAAATCCCCCGGTACTAATCCTTGATGAGCCGACGGTAGGTCTTGATCCGAAGCAGATAATAGAGATAAGAAATCTTGTTAAGAGCTTGGGACAGAAACACACCGTTATTTTATCCTCACACATTTTGTCAGAGGTTCAGGCAATATGCGACAGAGTAGTTATTATCAGCAACGGTAAGGTAGTTGCCGACGAAACAACAGAGGGACTTTCAAAGAAGCTTGCAAAGTCTAACAGATTGTTGGTAGAGGCTGAAGGTGCAAAATCTAAAATACTTGATATAATCTCAACATTATCAGATGTAAAAAATGTAAAAACAGAGAGAGAAGTATCTAACGGAGTATATGAGTTTTCGATTGATGTCAATGAGGACGCCGATATCAGAAAGAAGCTTTTCTTTGCATTTGCCGGAGCCAATATACCGATACTTGGATTAAAGAGCGATAATATCACGCTTGAAGAAGCATTCCTCAGACTTACTTCCGATACAAAATACTCATCTAAAAAGGGAGGGGACAAATAATGGGAGCAATAATCAAGAGAGAGCTGTACTCATATTTCTGCTCACCGATTGCATATGTTGTAATGGCAATATTCATGTTCTTTTCGGGACTATTTTTCACGGTAGTATGCCTTGCAAACGATACATCAAACCTTACATATGTATTCACGAATATGTTTCTGATAACAATACTACTTACGCCGATTATGTGTATGAAACTGCTAAGCGATGAGAAACGTTTGAAAACAGACCAGGCATTGCTGACTTCTCCTGTAAGTATTTTCGGGATAGTAATGGGAAAATTTTTCTCTGCCTGCATACTCAATCTTGTGTGTATGTCAATATATCTGATATTTGGATTTGTACTTTCGTTTTTTGTTACACTCAACTGGGCAGTAGTATTGTGTAATTTCTTTGGCTTGTTTGTGCTGGGCTGTACGATGATAGCGATAAATATATTCCTGTCATCGCTTACGGAGAGCCAGATGATTTGTGCAATAACAGGATTTGCGGTTGGATTGTTTATATATCTTATAGATAATGTTGCAAAAGCTATTCCAATTACATTTGTTGCAAATCTTTTCCAGAAACTTTCATTTATGACACACTATCAGAATTTTACAGTAGGTTTGCTTAGCCTTGCTGATGTTGTGTTCTTCCTCTCGGTAATAGCGTTGTTTGTATTCTTAACAATTCGTGTTATCGAGAAAAAACGCTGGAGTTAAGGAGGAGATTTGGCTATGAGTAACGACGTAAAGAAAAACACTGAAGATACTGAAGAAAAGAAGATTGCTTTAGAGAAGGAAGACCAACAGCAAGTAAATACAGAAGAACCTAAAGCGGACGAAAAAAATGACACAGTGACAACAGAAGAAAATACAGAAAAAGAAGAAGCAGATAAGGATAAATCAGAGAGTAAGACCGATAAAAAGGAAGAAACTAAAAAGCCTGAAAAAACTAATAAAAAAGACGATAAGAAATCTGCTGTTAAGGAAGCAAAGAAAAAAGAGCGCAAGTCAAGACGAGAGCTTAAAGCAAGAGCGTTTAGACGTGGCTGGTTTTCAGTGGTGCTGGTAGTACTATTTATAGCAGCAATGGTAGTTTTGAACTTTATAGCAATAACGCTAAACGAGAAACTTCCGGCACTAACAATAGACACAACAGGAACAGAAAGTTTTGAGTTAACTAAGAATACTGTGGAATATCTCCCCAGCCTTAAAGATAAGATAAACATAATAGTGCTTGCAGATGAGAAAGAGTACAAAGAGGGCGGAGAATACTATATTCAGGCAAATTCACTTCTGCACGAGTACGCAAACAAATCCGACAAGATTACTCTTGAGTACGTTGATATGGCGTCAAATCCGACATTCAGCAGCAAGTATCCAAACGAAACACTCAGCTACTACGGAATAATAGTAGAGAGTGAGAAAGGATATAAGTATCTGAAAGAGAGCGATTTGTTTGATATTCAGATGAATTACAATACTTATCAGACCTATATTGCAGGCTCAAAGGTAGAGGAGGCTGTTACATCGGCATTACTCTATGTAACACTTGACAATAAGCCGAAGGTAACTTTTGTTTCTGATATAAACGGTGAGGATTACAAATACTTTAAGAATTATCTTGAATCAAACGGATTTGAAACCGATGAGATGTCGCCTGCTGTCGGAACCATTCCGGAGGATACACAGATACTTGTACTTTTTGCACCGTCGGTAGATCTTGACGCAAAAGTTGTAGATGCAATATCCGATTTTCTTAAAAACGGCGGACAGTATGGCAAACAGCTTTTGTATCTTCCAATGGGAACTCTTGTAGACGCACCGAATATTAACTCACTTATTGAGGAGTGGGGAATTAAAGTAGATAACAGCTATGCAATAGAGAACGATCCAAACTACATGGCACCGCTTGGAGGCGGATATTATCTCTTTGCAACACAATATGCCGATCAGACATATAATGCAAAGATGAAAAACAAGGCACTTCCGTTCTGTGTAATAGGCGGATATACAAAGCCGCTCAGTATTACAGACAGCACAAACGTTACATCACTTCTTACACTCAGTGACCAGAGTACGGTACTTTATGCAGACGAAACTGCAGATGAACCTGTTGCTTCTCCAAATCTTGTAATCGGAGCCATTGCACAGAAAGGTGTAACAAAGTCAACAGATACGGACGACTCAAAAACAGAAACAAAACAGTCGCATATAGTAGTAATCGGTTCAAGTGTTGCAATGAGTGAAACTCTTCTTAAATCAAACGTATATGGCAACTCAACGTATATACTTTCTATGTTCAACACTCTTGTAAACAGAGAGGATGTTGGAATTTCAATTGAGGCAAAATCTCTTGAGAATCCTGCTCTTGGAATAACGACTGCACAGATAAGAGCGCTTGGAGCAATATTTATTGTGGTAATTCCTGTTGGCATACTTGTAGCAGGTATCGTAATATTTATTAAACGCCGTAATATGTAAGGAGCAGATGTATGAAAAAGACTACTAAAACATTAATAATAGCCATAGTGTCGGTAGTTTTGCTTGTTGGGGTGTCACTGCTTGTATATTTCTTAGTACCTGATAAGAGCAACGGTGACGATACACCAACAACACCACTTTCTGAAAACACCGATACAGATGAAACTCAGACAGAAGATCATTATCACCTTGTAAGTCATATTCCAGCCGAAATAAAGAGTATGGATGTAGAGAACGAAACAGGAAAATATACCATTCTCTCGGAAACACCAAAAACTGAAACAACAGCTTCTGACGGAACGGTTTCATTCCTTACAGACGCTACGGTATATACACTTGTGGGATATGAGAATATGGAACTTTTGACAGGATCACCTGATACTCTTGCAAACGACTGTGCAAGCATAACCGCTTCAAAAAAGGTCAATGACGGATCGGCAAAGGCAGATTTTGGTTTTGATAAACCAAGAGCAACTGTAAAAATTGAGTACACAAACGGTGATAAGGTAACTGTTTATGTCGGAAACGACGCAGACGATAACAAGGGTACATAT
The DNA here is from genome assembly GCA_900315715.1 of uncultured Eubacteriales bacterium. Lineage (GTDB taxonomy): Bacteria > Bacillota > Clostridia > Oscillospirales > Acutalibacteraceae > RUG592. Next base: position 14,339 of record ONAH01000034.1, on the reverse strand, counting down.
ATTATGCTCGACGGCGATGAGAGTGTATATCTTGTAAGTAAAGAGTCTGCTGACGGTTTCCTTTTGGGTGCGATGGATATGCTGAAAAAAGAGATAGGCTTTTCTGCAACTGATGACAGCGGAAACGTTTTCAGCAAGATGGTTTTCGGCGGAACACTTTTTGAAAAAGAAGTTGTGCTTGAATACTCCGACAACGCAGCTTTCTCTGCAAGCTACGTTATCACTTCTCCTGACAACACTATTGCAAACGAAGAAACTGTCACATATATGGTGAACAATGTACGTAATCTAACAGCAGAAAAGGTAATTGCCGTATCACCCGATGATGAAAAAATAAAGTCATACGGACTTGATAAACCGTATGTTACAGTAGAGGCAGAGTATCCCGATCTCAAGGTAAACTATAAAGCTACAAAACCGGATGAGAGCGGAATGTTTTACTTGTTAAGCAACGGAGTAATTTATCAGATGGATAAGAATGCTGTGCCGTGGGTTAATTACACATACGATCAGCTTATTCCGACTTCCGTAATGAGTCCTAAGTATTTGAATGTTGATAAGGTAACGGTTGAAGCCGATGGCAAGAAGTATGAATTCGATATAAAAAGAGATACTACCGTATCACACAATGCGGATTCAGATACAGATGTCGAAACAACGGTTACAACGATAACATGCGGTGGTAAAAATATATCGGAAGATGTATTTAACGTATATTTCCAAAATCTTACTTCTGCAAAGAGAAGTGAAATAATTTCCGATATGCCTCAGGGAAAGAAAGAGTTGCTAAAAGTAACATATGCTTTCAGCGATGGCAAAACGGGTACAGCGTTGTATTATGAGGGCGAAAACCGTAAGTGTCCGGTTGTTGTCAATGACACTCTTGCAAGTACGGCGTTTGAATCTTATGTAACAAAAATTATAGCAGATACTCCGCTTGTGGCAAGTAATAATACGGTTGACAGCGTGTATTGATTAATATACAGTAAATAACAGACGAGAGGTAAAAATACCTCTCGTTTTTTTCATTCAAATGCGACTAAATTAACAAAAAATTAATGATAAACAAAAGTATATATAGTATAATAATGTGGTACGATGGGGTTATTATTTTAGATATGATTGGAGTGAGCGTTATGCAAAATCCTTTTTTGAACAGAGTAGATGATCCGAATAAATCGGATTATTTGACATCTGTGTGTTCAATAAACAGAATACGCCTCCGAAAACTGCCTTTGTATGGTATTGACGACAGCATAGAGGGACTTACAGTAAAGGAATTTTTTAGTACAAAGCTTGTTATTGAAGAAATAAAAAAGTATCACAAAGAACTTGAAATAGATCTTGGAAAATATGAGGAGAAAAAACTTCCTAAGGTTTTATCGAAAAGACTTGACAGCAAAAAAGAGTTGATAGTACAGACGGCAAAAAACATAACAAATAAGTTTGGCAGACGTCTTGGTTTATTATTTTTAGCGCTGAAGAAAGGAGATAAAGAGAACAGAATTGCACGAGAGGACTGGAGTGACAAACACTGGGAGTATTGGTCACAGATAAGCGATATTATATTGGTAGGAGGATTGGCGAACGGCAGATTTGGTGAGGAACTGAAAAACTGCGTAGAGAGTGTGTTTGAAGCTGCAAGAATAAATCCATATAATATCATATTGTACGATAATGCCTCAGATGTTGGTGTATTAGGCTGTGCAACTCAGTTATCTTCAACGGACGGAGTAAATATTGTAATGGACTTCGGGCAAACAAATATAAAACGCTGTTATGTTACAAAGAGTCGTGGAGAGATTACAGAAATAAGAACTCTTGAACCGTATCCCTCTAAGTATATGGATTGGGAAATGCCGACACAGGAGGAGAAGATGCGTCAGGCGAAGAAACTTCATCAATATTTGCTTAAAGCTATTGAGGATACCTACAACACTGCAAAAACACTTACAAATACAGAGCCTAACAGCGAAATAGTAATAAGTATAGCAAGTTATACGGTAGATGGCGCTTTGAATGCGGAAAGAAGCGGATATGCAAAGCTGTGTGCTTTGGGTAAAAACTATGCGGAGTGTCTGTGGTGGGAATTATCAGGGAGACTTAGAAAGGACGTAGTGATTAAGCTGATACATGACGGTACAGCGATTGCACTGAATTTTAGCGACAGAAAAAACACTGTGTGTTTGTCACTGGGTTCGTATCTTGGGGTAGGATTTCCCGAAACAAAGCTTGTGTGGCCGACATTTATGTGAATTTAGAAAATATATTCTTTTCGCCCAGCTTCGACAAGCTGTAAAAAAATACCGTGCTATAATATGGGTATTATCAGAGAGGAGTGTACAATATTGACTGTTATAGATTTGAGAGATGATATGTACAAGAGGCGTATAGATGTTATAGAGATAGATGACGGTGTAATATATTATGCGGAGGAGCTAAATTCAAGAGGTTCGGACAGCGTGTGTGTGTATGGATACAGCTTTGATGAAAGTGCAGAACAGCTGATGTCATGTTTTGTGTTTGATGACGCAGGATATATTCAGCATTATTATACAGGTAAGAATAGTATTCTTGTGTTGTTTGAGAATTCAGGCAACACAGTCTGGATAGTTAAGATAGACAAAAAATCGGGCGATGAGGTTTACCGGAAGCGTATTCCGTTAATAGGAGTATTCAGCGAATGTGTAGCAATAGACGACGATAATATTTTGATATATACAAAGGCGGATAAAAAACATAAGGATATGTTCAACAGGTGTCTTGAAGAAACGAATTGCAGTTTTATTGCAACTTTATTCGATATCAACAGAAACGAAAGACATTTTGTAAGAGATTTTGATACTGCAATGCTGATAAGAAATAATATGCAGACTTTCACTGCAAAAGGTGAAGAGTGGATGCTGTTAAGCGATTCATTTGATAATGCATTGGAAAAACAACGTATAGTTCAAAAGCTTAACTGTTCAGATAATGAACTGGAGGAGAGTATCAGGGTTATCTCAAAGAAAGCGTTTCTGTCGGCTGTAAGGCAGAAGGAAGAGGATACAAAGCCGCGTAAAATAGTGACAGCGGGTTCAAAAGGCAGTATAAAGTTTGAATGTATATGCGGAGATAATGTGCTGATGCGTGCAAGGTCTTTTGTACATAATGCGGAAAGTTATTGTTCGATACCGTTGTTTGGAGGAAGTATAACGAATGTACTTGACATAAACGGAGAAACATTTTTTACGGACATTGATGACGGGAAGATATACAGTGTTTCTACAAACGGAGAAGATATAGAACTCATAGGCAAAATAAATACAGATGTACAAATAACATATCCGGTAAATATTGGAAAAATAATTAAATGTATAGATGACAGATACGTTATAGGAGAAAACAAAGGGGATAAGGATTATATAACAGTATATGACAGCGAACTTGATTTGAAGGATATATATCAGGCGAGTGGAAAACTAAAAGGCAACATTCTTGTATTGTATTAAAAAGCGTTCACATAGAATACTTTTTTGTAGGTGATGCTGCATAAAATACAAGAATGTATTTGTGTAAAATGTTTTAAGAACCGAAAGAGAAAATAATCGGCAGTCAAATATTACAAAATAAAAAAGCAAAAATTGTCATGATTTTGTATAAAATATCTTGAAAAATATTTTTGTTAGTGGTATTATATAATTGTATATATGAAAAATTTGGATTTTATGAGTTATTGAAGATATAATATTTTACAGAAAATTTAAACACAGAAAGGGGAGTGCAGAATTATGATAGACAGCATCGTGCAGGGACTTCTTGATGATTTTCATTCGGGCAACAGTGCAAGAGCGTATGACCTATTAGGTGCGCATAAATCTTATATGTTCGGTCAGCTTGGAGTTGTATTTCGTGTATGGGCACCGAATGCAGCAGCGGTTTCGGTTGTGGGAGATTTTAACTACTGGAATCCCGAAGCTAATCCGATGGGTAAGATAAGCGATGCAGGTGTATGGGAGTGCTTTATTCCGAATGTAGTAAATGAATTTGATAACTACAAGTACTGTATAGATACACAGTGGGGAGAACGCCTTTATAAAAGCGATCCCTATGCATTTCACTTTGAAACACGTCCAAACAACGCCTCAAAATTCTATGATATTGAGGGGTATGATTGGGAGGACGATGAATGGATAGCTAAAAAGCAGCTTGAAGCAGAACGTCTTGATGACGGAAGCGATACCGTACAGAAACCAAACATATACAATGATAAGCCTGTTAATGTGTATGAGGTTCATGCAGGTTCATGGAAAAAGCATGAAAACGGTGAATTTTACAGTTATCGCAATCTTGCAGATGAGTTGGTGCCATATGTTGCCGATATGGGATATACGCATATTGAATTTCTGCCTCTCACAGAATATCCGTTTGACGGATCATGGGGCTATCAGGTAACGGGCTACTATGCGCCAACATCACGCTATGGTACTCCGCATGATTTTATGTACCTTATAGACAAGGCTCATCAGGCAGGGTTAGGAGTAATTCTTGACTGGGTGCCTGCGCATTTCCCCCGTGATGCTCACGGACTAATACGATTTGACGGAACATGCTGTTATGAGTATGAGGACTGGAGAAAGGGCGAACATAAGGAGTGGGGAACTCTTGTATATAATTACAGCCGTTTTGAGGTAGTGAGTTTTCTGGTATCAAGTGCTATGTTCTGGATGGATAAGTATCACGTTGACGGTATAAGAGTAGATGCAGTAGCGTCAATGCTGTATTTGGATTATAACCGCAAGGACGGAGAGTGGTGTCCCAATATGTTCGGGGGCAAGGAGAACCTTGAGGCTATGGACTTTATCCGAAAGCTTAATAATACATGTTCACAGATGTTCCCCGGAAATATGATGATAGCAGAGGAATCAACTGCGTTTCCAATGGTATCACGTCCGACCGATATGGGAGGACTGGGATTTAGCTTTAAGTGGAACATGGGCTGGATGAACGATATGCTGAGATATCTGGCACTTGATCCGATATATCGTCCGTATCACCATGATAATCTAACATTTTCTCTTATATACGCATTCAGTGAGAATTTCATGCTTCCGATAAGTCATGATGAAGTGGTTTACGGAAAGTGTTCGCTGATGAATAAAATGCCGGGCGACTATAATATGAAATTCGCAGGCGTAAAGACATTTATAGCTTATATGATGGCGCACCCGGGCAAAAAGCTGATGTTTATGGGTTCTGAAATAGGTCAGTTTGATGAATGGAACTACAAAAAACAGCTTGACTGGGAGGTTCTTGAATACGACACGCATAGACAGCTTCAAGCTTTCTTCCGTGATATGAATAATTTCTATAAGGAGAATTCTCCTTTGTATGAGGTCGATTTTTCTTGGGAAGGTTTCCAGTGGATATGCCACAGTGACTACCAGCGTTCAATACTGGTGTTCAGACGTATTGACCGCAAGGGTGAAGAGCTTATTTGTGTGTGCAATTTCCAGCCGATGCTCAGAGAAGATTATATAATCGGAGTACCATACGCCGGCGTTTACTCAGAAGTGTTTACTACCGATAGGGAAGAGTATGGCGGAAGCGGCTTTACAAACGGTACTGAAATAAAATCAAAGAAAAAATCTTGTCATGAGCTGGAAAATTCAATTACCCTCACTATACCGCCGCTGTCAGTAATGTATTATAAATGTACAGAAAAAACACCGGTAAAGACAAAATCAGAAAATGCTGAAGACAAGACAGAAACAAAAATAAAAGAAGCAGTTAAAGTAAAGAAAGCTGTTAAGGTTAAGGTTGCGGTCAAGGCAAAGTCTAAGAAAAAATCAGAAAAAGATGAAGCAAAGACCGAAATCAAAAAAGACAGCAGTCGAACAGGCAAAAAAACATCTAAGAAGAACAAGGAATAAATCCATTAAATCAGCAGAATATTCGATGCTCCTTGCATCGGCTATTAAATAGATATTTACTATATTATAGAATGCTAAATAATAAACAAAAAATTATGAATGGAGGACTTAATTATGCTACCAAAGCAGGAGGTAGTGGCAATGCTCCTTGCGGGAGGACAGGGCAGCAGACTTGGCGTATTAACACGAAAAGTCGCAAAGCCTGCCGTTCCGTTTGGCGGAAAATACAGAATAATCGACTTTCCTCTCTCAAACTGTGCTAACTCAGGTATAGAGGCAGTCGGCGTTCTAACACAGTATCAGCCACTTGTACTTAACGACTATTTGGGCAACGGACAGCCCTGGGATCTTGACAACGACAACGCAGGTGTTCATATACTTTCGCCGTATGAGCAAAAGGACGGTGCAAACTGGTATTCGGGTACGGCAAATGCAATATATCAGAATATCAACTTTATTGAGAGATATGATCCTGAATATGTGCTGATTCTGTCAGGCGACCACATATACAAAATGGACTACTCCAAGATGATTTCTTTCCATACAGAGCATAATGCAGACTGCACGATTGCAGTAATAGATGTTCCGCTGGAAGAGGCATCACGTTTTGGAATAATGAATACAAACCCTGATGGCTCTATATATGAGTTTGAGGAGAAGCCTGCACACCCGAAGAGCACAAATGCTTCAATGGGTATCTATGTGTTCAGCTGGGATAAACTTAAAAAGTATCTGATAATGGACGCACAGGATCCAAACAGCTCAAACGATTTTGGTAAGAATGTTCTTCCTGCAATGCTTGCAAACGGAGAGAGAATGTTTGCATACGAATTTGAAGGCTACTGGAAAGACGTTGGAACTATCGACAGCCTTTGGGAGGCTAATATGGATCTCCTTGATCCAAAGACAAAGCTAGACCTTACAGAGAAGAAGAATAAGATATACTCACGAAACCCGATGATGCCACCGCATTTCGTAGCAGATTGTGCAGATATCCAGAATTCAATGATAGCAGACGGCTGTAATGTTTATGGATCACTGGAATTCTCAATGCTTTTCCACGGTGTAACCGTAAAGAAAGGTGCAGTAGTAACAGACTCAATTCTATTCCCCGGAGTAGTAGTAGAAGAGGGTGCACAGGTAAGTTATGCAATAGTAGCAGAAGGTACGACTATCGGCAAGAATGCAATAGTAGGCTCACGCCCTGAGGATATGGAAAACCGTGATGATTGGGGAATTACCGTTATCGGTGAGAATCTTACAGTAGGCGAAGGCGCAGTAGTTACGGCTAAGGAAATGATAGATTCTGACGTACAGGGGGTGAACTAAATGGCAGGAAGAAATATGGTGGGCTTACTGCTCACAAACTTTCAGGATAGCTATATTCCCGAACTCACAACGCTGAGAACATTCAGCTCAATTCCGTTCGGTGCAAAATACAGACTGATAGATTTCTCTTTATCAAATATGGTAAATTCAGGTATCAGCAAGATAGGTGTTGTCACAAAGAATAATTACCTATCACTTATGGATCATATTGGTTCAGGTAAAGCTTATAATCTGTCAAGAAGAAGAGGCGGATTAACATTCCTCCCGCCGTTTGAGAATACAGTTGATAAGTACAATACATTTGTACAGACAGTAGATGCGATAAGAGATTTTATAAACAATTGCTATGAAGATTATCTTCTTGTATCAAGTTCGATGTCAGTTGTGAATATTGACTATCAGCAGATGTTTAATGCTCATATGAAAAACAATGCTGATATTACGCTCTGCTATCACAGAGAACCGCTAAACAATAATAGAAATACAGAAAATGTAGTGCTTTCACTTGATTCAAATCAGAGAATTTCTGAGGTATTGATTAATCCGAGAAATGTAGAGTCAGGTGCTTGCATGGTTAATACAGCTATAATCAGCAAGACATTACTGCTTGATATTGTAGATAGCTGCTTGAGCCGCAGTAAGTATGATTTTGCAAGAGATGTTGTTCAGACTAATGTTAAAGAGTATAAGACATTCGGTTATGAGATAACAGGTTATTTTGCAAATATAGATTCAATTCAGACATATTTCAAGGCTAATATGGATCTTCTTGATGCAGATGTTCGTGCAGAGCTTTTTAACATGAGAAATCCGATTTATACAAAAGTAAGAGATGATATGCCCACAAAGTATGGATTAAGCAGTAAAGTTAAGAATTCTCTTATCAGCCCTGGTTGTGTAATAGAGGGTGAAGTAGAGAACAGTATTATCTTTAAGGGCGTTCGTATTGCAAAGGGTGCTAAGGTATCAAACTGCATAATAATGCAGGATTGCGAGATAGGAGCAGATACAACGCTTAACTATGTAGTATGCGATAAGGACGTTGTGGTATCTCCGAAGCGTATGCTTTGCGGAATAGATTCATATCCTGTTTGCATTTCAAAGAAGAGTGTGGTATAATAAAACCATATTTCTTTGTTGAATATATTTGAAAATTGTCCAAAATTAGGAGGTTATAAAAATGAGAGTATTGTTTTGTACCAGCGAGGCTAAACCCTTTGCTGCGTCGGGCGGACTTGGCGATGTTGCAGGCTCACTTCCGCAGGCACTTCGTCAGAGAATGGTAGGCTGTCGAGTAGTAATGCCCCTTTACGGAGACATTCCTCAGAGCCTTCGTGACACGATGCATTATATCACAAGCTTTACTGTACCCGTATCATGGCGTCACCAGTATTGCGGAGTGTTTGAGGCACGTTATAACGGAGTTCTCTATTATTTTATTGACAACGAGTATTACTTCAAGCGTAATGGTCTTTACGGTTTCTATGATGATGCAGAGAGATATTGTTTCTTCTCACGTGCATGTCTGGAAATGCTTCCGTATGTTGACTTTAAGCCCGACATAATACATTGCAATGACTGGCAGACCTCCCTTGTTCCAACATATTATTATTTGTTCTATTCCAAGAACGGTTGGTATCATGATATTAAGAGTGTATTTACTATTCATAACATACAGTATCAAGGAAAGTACGGATGGGATCTTAATGAAGATATAGTAGGTATTCCTGCACAGGACGGTGCTATTCTTGATCAGGACGGCAAGCTCAACATGATGAAGGGTGCAATAGTTTGTTCAACAAAGGTAACAACAGTATCTCCGAGTTATGCTCTTGAGATAAAAGATCCGTGGTTTAGTCATGGCCTTGATACAGCTCTTAATCTGTTCCACTATAAGCTTTGCGGTATTCTCAACGGAATAGATAACGCAAGCTATGATCCGGCAACTGACTATCATCTCTATGCAAATTATACAGCTGATAATCTGTATGGCAAGAATGAGTGTAAGAGAAGATTACAGGAAAGACTTAATCTTGAGAGAAGAGAAGATATTCCGATAGTAAGTATGGTATCACGTCTTGTATCTCATAAGGGTCTTGACCTTGTACGTGACGGTATTGACAATATTCTTCAGAATAATGATTGTCAGTTCGTAATTCTTGGATCAGGCGACGCAGAGTATGAAGACTTCTTCCGTAATCTTCAGTGGAGATATCCGGGCAGAGTATGCTCATGTTTCGGCTATGTAAATGAGCTTGCAAGAAAGATATACTCAGGTTCTGATATATTCCTTATGCCGTCAAAGAGTGAGCCATGCGGACTTTCTCAGATGATAGCACTGCGTTACGGTACAATTCCTGTTGTAAGAGAAGTAGGCGGACTTAAAGACTCTATACACGACAGTCAGGACGGCTACGGCAACGGCTTTACATTCCGCAACTACGATACATGGGATATGGTAGGAGCAGTAAACCGTGCAATTGGTGGATATTGGAACAGAGACGGTTGGGTTAAGCTTATTTGGAGAGCTATGAACTCCGATAACAGCTGGGACAGATCGGCAAGTGATTACATTAATCTATACAATGACGCACTCCGTCAGCCAAATCCGTAATAAAAAATAAAACTACTAATAATGCGGTACATCTCAAAGGTGTACCGCTTTTTATGTGTGTATATTTTTGCTGTTATTGTCTAAAATAATAAAAAACATAACGGAGATAATAACTATGCAGATACGCACAGACCTTGCCCTTGAAGAAAGCGAACTAATAAACGAAAGCGACAGCGGTATAGATACCATTACAACAAGAACCTCAGATATGAAAATAACACGAATGAAGATAAACGACACGTCTGCAATAAATCGTGAAAAAGGAACATATATTACCTGTGAATTTAAGGCACTGACGGATAATTTCACAGCAACAGACGTGAGAGTGGCAGAGATTGGTGAACAGATACGCCGCCTTGTGCCGAAAGATGGTACTGTTCTTGTGGTGGGTATTGGCAACCACAATATTACGCCTGATGCGATTGGTCCCAAAACAGCCTCCAAAATTCTTGCAACACGACACATAAAAGGCGAAATTGCAAAATCACTTGGATTTGAGGGGCTACGCAGTGTATGTACATTTTCTCCGGGGGTGCTGGGACAAACGGGCATTGAACTAGGAGAGATGATATGTGGAATAAAAACAAATACAGATATATCCTGCATTATTGCGGTTGACGCCCTTGCTTCACGACGTTTGTATAGGCTTGGCTGTACAGTTCAGATATCAGATACGGGTATAGCACCGGGGGCGGGAGTCGGAAACAACCGACTTGCTTTAAACAAAGATACAATGGGTATTCCTGTTATCGGGATAGGGGTTCCGACAGTTGTTGATGCCGCAACTCTTGTTGCAGACTTAATATATCCCGACAACGAGGAGGAGAGCGAGAAACTAAGAGAGATAGTTTACTACAACAGCAGAGGTATGGTTGTCACACCGAGAGACGTTGATTTACTTGTGGAGCGCGCCTCAACACTTATAGGAATGTCGATTAACGTTGCACTTCACCCTGATATTTCTCCGGAGGATATTTATGCGTTGATATAGGGCAATATATGGATTTTTATATTGTTATGTAGAAATAATAATTATTGTGAGCGAAAAAGTACAAATTATATTTTACTATGAACGCAAAATGTCTCAAAGTAGTTGTCCTATACGTTTGACAAATATGTAAAGTAATGGTATTATATCTAATAGCTGTAACATAGAATTAATACAGATAAAATTACAGGAAGTAGAGGTAATAATATGCGAAAAATTATTGCTGTCTGGGCGGCTAAGCTTGCTTCTGCACTCTCAAAGCTTCTCGGCAAAAACGGCAGTACAATTCCCGGCACGGTTGCATTAAAGATATGTCCGGATATTCTCACACGAATGTCAAACGATATAGACAAAGGTATAATCGCAGTATGGGGTACTAACGGTAAAACTACTACAAATAATATGATATACACCGTGCTCAAACAGCAGGGATATAAGGTAGTATGTAATGCGGTAGGTTCAAATATGCTGTCGGGTGTAGTGTCGGCATTTGTGTCGTACAGTACGCTTTCAGGAAAGGTAAAGGCAGATTATGCTTGTCTGGAGATGGACGAAGCGTATGCAAGAATAATTTTGCAATATCTAACACCAACTAAAATAGTAATTACCAATCTTTTCCGTGACCAGATGGACAGATACGGCGAGATAGATACTACTATCTCATACATACAGAAGGCACTGGATAAAGCTCAGGATGCAACACTGATATTAAACGGAGATGATCCGCTTACTGCTTCTTTGGGTAAGGCTCATAAGAATACACTTTACTATGGAATTACAGAAAATCTGGGACTAAATCTTAATGAAACCCGAGAGGGACGTTATTGTCGTTTTTGCGGTACAGAATTAAAATATGATTTTTATCAGTACGGACAGCTTGGAAAATACCATTGTGACAAATGCGGATTTAAGCGTCCCGAACCTCAGTACAACGGCAGTAACATAACAGCAGATGATTATGTGAGCTTTGATGTGGCAGGAACACATGTAGATTTACCTTGCAAAGGAATATATAATATATATAATGCATTGGGAGCATTTGCATTATCCGACTCATGCGGAATAGAAAAGCAGAAGATAGCAGATGGCTTGCATAATTACAAAGGACAGTCGGGCAGAATGGAAGAGTTCACGATAGGCGGAAAGCTGGTAGTGTTTAACCTTGCCAAAAACCCGGCAGGATTCAACCAGAGTATCGGAAACATTATCAGTGAGAAGCGAACAAAGGACGTAATCATTGGAATTAACGACAATGATGCTGACGGAAACGATGTTTCGTGGTTGTGGGATGTTGATTTTGAAAAACTGTGTGATTCGTCTATTACAAGCTATACGGCTTCTGGAATTCGTGCAAAGGATATGGGTGTAAGGTTTAAGTACAGCGGTGTAGATGAGAAGAAGCTGACTGTTGGCGGAGATATGAAACAGGATATAATTAATGCTGTAAAGGGTAAGGGAGAGCGTGTGTATATTGTAATAAACTATACTCTGCTGTTCTCTACAAAGAAAATTCTGAAAGAACTGGAGGAAGAATTATGAAACTAAGGATAGCACACCTTTACCCCGATTTGCTTAATCTGTATGGCGACATAGGAAACATTACCACTCTGACAAAACGCTGTGAGTGGAGAAATATCGAGGTACAGACTGATTCGATTTATGGTAATGAGAAGATAAGCTTTACAGATTACGATCTTGTGTTTTTAGGCGGCGGCTCAGACAGAGAGCAGCTCTTGGTGCGTGACAAGCTTATATCTATGAAAAAGGAGCTGACATCGTATGTTGAGGACGGAGGCGTACTTGTTGCGGTGTGTGGAGGATATCAGCTTTTAGGCAGTTATTATAAGCTTGAAAATGAAACCATACAAGGTCTTGAGATACTCAATATTCAGACGGAAATAGGTTCAACACGACTGATCAGTGACGTTGTGCTTGAGAATGATACATTCGGTACGATAGTTGGCTTTGAAAACCACGGCGGAAGAACATACATAAACGATCACACACCTTTGGGTAAGGTGCTGTACGGAAACGGCAACAACGGTACTGACGGCTATGAGGGCGTAATGTACAAGAACGTAATAGCAACGTATCTGCATGGCTCACTTTTGCCCAAAAATCCAAAGCTCAGCGACCATATTATAAAGCTGATGCTGGAGCAAAGAGGATTGCCAAGCGACCTTGCACCGCTTGACGATACGATAGAAAATAATGCACACAAGTATATTGTTGATAGATTTTTAAAGAAATAAAGAAAAATAAAAAAGAACTGCACAGTGCAATGTAAGCATTGTGCAGTTCTTGTTATCAATTGTTTTGACAAAATACGGAATAACCCGATACATTGTAAAAAGCATTATACTGGAGGGTGCCGTCGTTAAGATACATAACGTATTGGGAAAAATCATTCGGCAGCATGTTTGTAGGTGTTCCCTCAACATATAATGAGAAGAAATCGCCCTCTGAAATACCGGACGGATTTGAATACACATAGCGTATTTTTTGACCGTATTGATCAGTTTTTATTTCCGAATTACCAACCTTATATTTTAGTTTCAGCTGTTTTACATGAGCACCGTATGAATAGCTGCCCGAAGAGTGAGGACCGTCAAAGCAGCCCGAAAATTCGTTGTAGTATGTTGTGAAATTATATCCGTTGCCGCTTTCGCCAAGGTTTGTGTCGGAATAACTACCTGTAAAAGTACCGTCAGAATATAATTCAATGTAAGTATACCAGTTTCCTACACCGCTTTGGAAATAATACCTCCCTGCAAATGACGGATATTCAAATCCTGTTCTAACATCTTTAAGAAAGGTGATTCCGCCTGTTGGCAGACCAATACTGTGTCTGAGTGCAAGTAGAGAGTCGGCAGTGGATACTCTGCCATCATCGTTAATGTCGGCGCATTTTTTTTGATTTTGATTGTATTTTATATTTTTTATTGCAAACTGTGTGATAAACATACTGTCTTTTGCGGAAACTCTGCCGTCACCGTCAAGGTCACCAAGCGTTGTAGGACAGTCATGAAGTGAATATGCATTGGCGGTAAGTGATATTCCGCCAAGAGTAAACAATATTGATAGGATTAGTACAAAAGATAGAGTTTTTTTCATAAAAACTAACTCCTTTAAATGAATTTGTTTTATTATAACATAGTAGAATTATATTGTCAAGAACCACTAAATTTTTTTGCAAAAGAATATTGAATGGATTTATGAATTAGGTGCGTTATTATTAGTTGTATAAGCATATAAAGATGTTTATTATCAATTAAAGAATACCGTTAATGAAGTTGCATGAAAGCAGATGTTTCAGATATTTTCTAAACCAGCAAATAGATAATGACATTTTATGTATATGAAAATAAGATACAATAAATTATCCCCTTGACAAATTCTAAATTGAGTGCAATAATATATTGTATTAGTTTTGAGGAGTGAGAATTATGACTAATGAAAACTACATAAACCTTGACAAGCAGTATATCTCCAATAC
>ONAH01000174.1 GCA_900315715.1 uncultured Eubacteriales bacterium | reverse complement strand
TTGTAAAAGACGACACTATTTATGTAGCAGATTTCTGGGATGTGAGACAAGATAAGCAATAATCATTGCTATTTACATACAAAGCGGTAAATCCAAAACGGTTTGCCGCTTTTTTGTTGTATGTGTTCAAAAATGCTCAAAAAGGGCGATTGAAAGTCAAAAAACGGCAGAATTTGGAGGATGAAAGAGGCTGTGTAATCGGCTGAAAGACAGCGGTTTGAGTTCTTTGCAAAAGTTGTAAAGTCTAGGATTGGTCCGAAACACCTTATTTTTGCCTTGCGTTTTGCTCTTTTTTGGCTCACTTTTGCTTAATCGGAGGCTTGCAAAAAGAGTTTTGCCGCTTGTTTGTTCTAACCGGTAAGGGTAATCGAGGAGTAATCAAGGAGTAATCTCGGAGTCAACACGGAGTGAAATTTATAATGTGGCGAAAATTTATGTAAATAAAACAACGCGAATCAAATATAACAACCCAAATAAAACAACCAATTTTTTGTTTAACTTTAAAATTTTTAACATTATGAGAAAACTAAAACTATTTTCTTTAGCCTTAATGGCTTTGTTTAGTACATCCATTAACGCCGAATTAACTACCCACACTCCAGGTACTTATGAAAAAGCAGTAGTGAATGGTGGATACGGCATAGATTTAACTAACTATGCTGGGTACGATTATGAGGTCTATTATTTCTCTGCAAATAGTAAGTATGGAAGTACTTGTACCGGAGCAGACGCTAAACAATATCGTCTAATGACTGCAGACTCAGATTCTGAGCATATTCTGTTTAGCGATGATAAATCACATGTTGATGACAAAAATGGTGGTTTGCCTTATGCACATAGTTGTGATTGGATTGAGATGAATTATGCAACTACGGGATTTGCAAAATCAGATTACACATACGGAACTAATACATTCAACGAATTTTTCCAAATTACTCCAAATGGAGGTAACAATGATTATACAAAGACTTGTTTTATTAAACCAAAGGCAGGTGATGTATTAACTCTTAAAGTATCCGGCTATATAGAGTTTGCTCTATTAGGAAAGGATAATGGCGATACAAAATATATTACAGTTTCTGTTGATGGTGGAGATAATGTCCTTGAGAAATCAACTGATTTAGGTAGGAGAGCAGTATCCTTAACTACAGGAGAACACACAATAGTAGTGGGAGTTATAGGCAATAGTGCTTGTAATATTTATGGATTCTCATTAAAAGTTCCAGCTTCCGCTCTTGCTCCTTCCTTTACTTCTCCGGCTTCCGAGCCCGCAGCGGTATATTATGAAACAAATCAAGAAGCCGATGAGTTATCTGTAACTGTTGACGGATATCCGAATCCAGATCTCCAATGGTACTATAAGACTTCTAAAGAAGCAGCGGATTCCACAAAGCTAAATGGTGAGACAAACACTACATATACTCCATCTACGACAAGCGAGGGTGATTTTTATTATTACTGCATGGCCTCCAATAGTGAAGGTGTTGCCTTTTCGAAATATTTTCATATAAATGTAACAGAAGCCGTTTGTCCATCTGGTATGACTATAGACGGGGAACACTCATATTCTGAATACTCTGACATTGAACTGACAGCAAACCTTGCAGCAGGTAATGGTGAAATCTCCTACAATTGGTATAAAGGTGATGATCTAGCAACGGCAAAAACTGCTGGTTCTATTGGTACCGGCACAACATATACTAAAGCTGCTTGTGTAAAGGGAGATGCGGGCAATTATTTCTGTGTAGCAACTAAAGCAGGATGCGATACAGAAGCAGCATCAAGTGCATTTGCTATCTCTATTACCGACTATGTTTGTCCGACGTCAGGAGTGATATTTTCTTTGACAATGAAAAGCGGGCTGAAAGATGAGAAAATTGATGCAGGAAGTATTTTACCTATTACATCTGACTATGGCATCGTTAATGGAGGATTTGCGACATTATACAATGTAGGAGAAGATAATACAAAGGCGCAAATATATCACTCTGAAGCATATTTTGGCGGCGCGCAAGCATATATAAAAGTTGATATGCTGTGTGTATTAGAGCCGGGAGATACAATTGCTATCACCTCGAAAGAAAACCAAAATGAGCTAATTTTTACCAATACAAATAGTAGAACATCAAGTATTACATCGTCAGGTAGAAAACATATTGTAGTTAAAGATGATTTATTAGATGGATATTCAACTTTCTATATTTGGAGAGCGGGCTCAGGAGGAACTTCTGTTGGAACCATTAAAGTTTCTCGTCCTGCTGGTTCTGCTACCGCTATCGAAAATCAGGAATCGAAAATCGATAATCGCAAATTCATCAAAGACGGTCAACTCTTTATTGAGAAGAACGGACATGTTTATAACGTCTTCGGTGCTTGCATTAAGTAACAAAGCCTCGTGTTTCTACACGATGGTTAAATAAGTTAAAGTAAAAAGTTTGGACTCCCGCGGCTTGTGAAAGTAGCGGGAGTTTTT
>ONAH01000166.1 GCA_900315715.1 uncultured Eubacteriales bacterium | reverse complement strand
TACCGTAAAGTTTCCTCCGATACTCACTATGTCATTGTCATCAATCATTTTGATATATGCATCATTAGATGCATTAGTTCCTAAATCGTAGTTTCCTCCTATAGTCAGTGTACCACCATCAATATGAATTGTACCACCCGTTTGTGTAAAGTCACCATTAACCGTAAGAGAATATCCATTCAAATCAAGCGTTCCGTTTGTAAAAATAAGATTACCATAAGTTTCCAAATCCCCTGATAATTTACGACTCTCGGTAATCTTCATATTGCAAGTTAAGAAAATCAGGCTGTCAAGAACATCAAATGAAGAATTATACTGTTGTTGGTTTCCGCTTATAGCAACGTGTGTGATACTCATACTGGATGAAGTATCAGTACAATACTCATCTACATATAAGTTATACAAATCTCCACAAGCGTATTCCCTTTGAAAAGCAATCCAACTTTTGATTGAATTCAAGGATTGCTTATAGTTATTAAACTTTTCAAGATTTCCTGTTACCCAACTTACAAACAGATTAAATGCTCCATTCTCATTAACATTTGCTGAGTGCTGAATTGAAATATCACATCCCAATCCATAAACCCCTAAAAGTATTTCATAGGCTGCGTTAAACTTTTTGGCGTTTTCAATAGTATTACTGCTTGAATAATTCGACTTGTAGTTTTTAACAACTGAGGTTAATGCATTTTCGAAATCATATAATGCATCCATTTCATAATATGTTTCTATTGTTTTATCAGTTGAGAACAATATCCCAGATGCGAATTTACCTAATCCTTGTCCAGCTTCAACGGCAATACCATATAAACCGAAATTCTCTAATAGTTTACTCCACACTTCACCTAATGCCCAATCCATTAAATCTGTTGCTAATAATTCAGAGGTCATTAATGAAATGATTTGTTCTTCGGACAACACGTTACCGCAAATTGCTGCCAGTTCGGAACAAGCAAATTTCATAGAAGCATCAGAAGTGTTATTACCGATAGCTGTAATGACATCGGCATATTCATTCCCGATTTTAGCTATCACAGATACTTTACTCAGTTTATGTATTAGATCCTCAACGTCTGAAGCATATTGAAGGATTCTTGCTGCATTGGAAATCCCGCTCATCACTTCTTTGATTTCGCCGCAAGTTTTAAGATTCTTTAGTAGTTTTTCTGTTTCTTCTGTACTCATATTGGATAGTTTTTTGCTGCCTAATTCATAAATATTCCATTTTGTAAGATCACATATTTTCTTTGCTGTGGAGGATTGTACCGCTTTTACAGATTTATTCAATACATCGCTTATATTTGCAGGCTCATAACCATAATATAAAACATCAAATAAGAATGCTTCGTAATAACCGGCTTTCTTCCTGCTGAACTCAGAAACATCAGATAAATCGAAAGTCGCAAGCTGCCACGAATAAATCAGTCCTCTATAAACCGTATTCTTTCTGTTTTCTTCAACAATTGTTCGGTAAGGCAAAGTAAAATTAGACGATAAATAATAATCCGAACCACTAATGTAATAATCTGCTTTATACTGTTCAAAAGAGTAGTTTGTTTCCGTTGCTTTAGATTGCAAAACAAAAAAACTGATAATCAACGATAACAGCAGTACAGAAGTTAACAAAGCGCTCGCTACTTTCTTTTTAGTACTCATAATAGATCCTCCCGAAATTAAAAATGCGTGACTCATGCGATACGAGCCACGCAGAAAAACGCATGGCTCATTTTTGCTGCGACACAAATTCACTTACTATTGAAAAAAGGTAACGTGATTAGAGCATGTATTTTTACCGAAATAAAATACACGTTTCCTTAATTCAACGTAAAATATTAAATTTGTGTCGCACTTATATTTTACCATATTCAATTATCATTTTCAACCTGTTTTTGTATATTTTTCAGCCGAATCTATTCATTTGTATCGTCAGAAAAATCCTTTCGGCGAACCTGTTGACAAATCTCTTCATCCGCGCTACAATGCGTACGGAGGTGGTTTTATGAACGGTGTGATTTATGCCCGCTATTCCAGCGATAACCAACGCGAGGAGAGCATTGAAGGTCAACTGCGCGAGTGTATGGCGTTTGCCGAGAAGAACGGTATTACGATTTTGAACACCTATATCGACCGCGCGTTTTCTGCCAAGACGGACAATCGCCCTGAGTTTCAGCATATGATCTCGGACAGCAAAAAGAAGATGTTTGACGTGGTGTTGGTCTGGAAATATGACCGCTTTGCCCGCAACCGTCTGGATTCACTTTTGTACAAACAACTGCTTCAACGGAACAACATAAAGCTCGTTTCCGTTACTGAACCGATCATGAATTCCTCTGTCGGCATTATTGTCGAGTCGATGATTGACAGCTACAATGAGTATTACTCTGCCGAGCTTGCCGAAAAGGTCACGCGCGGTATGACGGAGAACGCGCTCAAAGGCAAATACAACGGCGGTACGCTGCC
>ONAH01000161.1 GCA_900315715.1 uncultured Eubacteriales bacterium | reverse complement strand
ACGCTCTCCGGAACGTAAACCGAAGTCATCTTAGCGCCATTTTCACTATTAATAAAGACATTTGAACCGATAGAAACAGTTTGACTTCCAAGCTTTACGCTTGTAATGGGAGTTCTCTGAAATGCGGAGTCATAGATATACTTACAGCTTTCGGGGAATACAACACTTGTTACTGCCGTTTCGCTAAACGCAATACCGCCAATTTCTTCAATACCTTCACTGAATGTTACGCTTGCAAGGTTGCTGCAGCCGCAGAATATTCCCACAGGAACACTCTCAAGCCATGACGGAAGATTAACTTCGGTCAAACCTGTGCAGTATTTGAATACTTCGTCTTCAAATTTCGTTTTTGCAGAATCCGCAAAAGTAATCTTTGTCAAGTTTTTACAACCGTCAAATGCGTGACTGCCGACAAATTTTAAATTTTCTGTCATGGTAAACTCTTTAATAGCCGAACAGCCTATAAATGTATATGCTCCGACCTTTTCAAGCGTTGACGGAAGGACAAGACCTTCAAAGTCACCCTGCCCGTCGAATACGCCTGCATAGGCAGATTCTATTTTTTTTGTATTCGGCGTCTGTGTGCCGATCTCTTTCAAATTTGGTGACATTACGACTGTTTTCAAAGCTGCGTGTTCCATTTCACACTGATCTAAAAGCAGATTATGACAACTGAACGCACCTGTGGCGATGTACTCAACTTTTCCGAGATTAAGGTATTCGAGATCAAGACATCCGTCAAATGCGTCATAACCAATCTCTTTTATGTTATCAGGAATAGTGAGTTCTTTCAACATTCCATGAACACCAACATCATTTTGAGAATTGTGAGTATAGGAATAAGCAGCCGCATCTTGTGCATAGTTATCGAGAAATCGATTCGGAATGACAGTCATACTGGCTGAGAACTTGATCTTTCCTACATGAATATTACCCTCAAAGCAGCGCTCTCCTACCTTTGTAACAGAATCCGGGAGATTGATCTCATGAAGATCACAGCCGATGAACGCTTTATTGCCAATCGTTTCAAGACCTTCGTTAAATGTAACATCTTCGATCTGAGAGCAGCCTTCAAATGCTGAATGTCCTATTTTTTTAAGGTTCGCAGGAAATTCTATTGGACCTACAAGGCTGTCACATGATAAGAATGTACCATGATTAATAATTTCCAATTCTTCTCCGAACTTCACACTTCTGAGCTTTCGGCAGAATTTAAATGTACCGAACACTGCTCCTTCGGTTTCGTATAATTCTTCGGTTTGATAACCGGTTGCCGAACCTAACTCTTTACAATTTCCTAAATCAACATCTTGAAGCTCACCGTTAGCTTCAAATACCTGATCCCAAAGCTTAAACGGTTTTTCTGCAACAGGAAGCTTTAAATGCTTAATGCTGTTAAAACTGAATGCGCCTGTAAAGATATTTTCAAGCTGAGAATTCTCTGCAAAGGTCAACTCCGATAGAGCATGAATCTGTGCGTCTCCGCCAAAAGCATTTCTACCAATGTTCTTTACGGTTGACGGTATTACAAGTGTTTCTATCTTTGCGCTCCACTTAAATGCGTCGTCACCGATCTTTTCAATTCCTTCGCTAAAAACTACTGTTTCGATATTCACATCGTTTTGGAACATTGCACCTACATTGGGATCGCTTAGATCGGCACAACCGCCAAGCTCTTTTAAACCTTTTCCGATCTTTACAGATCTCAATGCCTGAATATTATTGAATGCACCACGACCGATAAATGTAACCGTATCAGGAATTACAAGTTCTTCGATCGAAGTATCCTCAAAAGCATATTGACCGATCGCTTTCAGAGAACTGCCAAATGTTATATTTTTGAGAGCAGCACAGCCTTTAAATGCGTATTCGGGAATTTCCTCTATTGCGTTCGACAATAGAATTTCTTCCAAAGCACATTGACTAAATGCAGATTCACCTATTTGTGAGACTGTATCTGGAAGACTTATCTTAGTCAATGCGGATTCCGCAAAGGCTCTTACACCGATTTTGTCAAGCTTTGAACCTTCTGCAAAGGTTATTGTTGTCAGGTTATGACAACCGCTGAAAATACCGTCGGGCAGTTCTTTTACACCTTCTGGAATAAAACACTCCTTGATTGCTGTATTTGCAAAAGCCTTTTCACAGAATGATTCGAGAGCAGACTCCTCGGGAATAACTACCTCACTCAGATTTTCACAGTTTCCAAAGCCGCTGTCAAGATTTCTAAGATTCTTGGAGAACGTAACCTTTTCGATATTTGCGTGTGCATCTCCCGGATTCAAAAAAGCCTTTATAACAGGCATTTCTACGGTTTCAGTAACAACATTTCCTTTTTCGTCCAGCTTTTCTTTACCGTCATCATCAAGTACAGGCTTGTCAAACGGCAGTGTTTCGGGAATAACAATATTTTTGTACTGTGGCAGTCGGGCGTCTGCTTTCCAGCCAACTATTCTTACTGCGTCAATATAAGGTGTATTTGAATCCTCATCATCCTCTCGGCAACGTTCAATATTGACATCCTCCACAGTCAGTGTGTAAGGCTCTGCAGAAGTTGACTTAACAATTGTACTAACCGTTAAACCGTTTTTTGCAGTTTGAACGTCTGACACCGATAATATATTAGAAACGCTTGCCCGGCTAACTTTATTTACCTCCCTTTCTGAATTTTCCGCTGCGAACGCAGGCGATATTGTGTTCATGAGCAAGCACAATACTGCCATTGAAGCACTGATGATCTTTTTCCTTTTCATAGTATAACCTCCTTGATCTGAATATGTCAGTCGCTTTTAAACATAAGTTGTTTTATAGCTAATCGACTAAACATTTTTCGAATAATCAATCATTATAATCATAATATCACATTTTAATAATTAATACAATCCATGTTTTAAAATTATATCTATAATGTTGAGTTTACAATGTCGTGAAGGTGAAGTGGGGACTCAACGGCTTTGAAAGATATTTTAATTCTGACAATAGAACCTATGTGCATATATCAGATATTCGTCTAAATAGTGACAGCATCATAGAGCAGATAAGCCGCACATTTGACAGAACACAAGTAGCAGATTATTATAGTGAAAAGTACTGCCTTCTGACAAATAAAAAAGATCCTAACAACTACCTTGATAAAATATAAACTATACTTTGTACATACATGTATCAGAATGTTTTCCGGAGTGTTTTTATTACACCTGCGTATGAGCATCTAAAGTATTGTAACACTAATAAATTAGATTTCGTTGTTTTCTGTTACACAACACTTTCGGAATAAACACAGATTCTATATCCGAAACGCTATACTTAGGCGAATTTCTTTAGAGCATATCGATGTGATCCTTGCAGCATTTAGCTTCAATATATTACACTCCTTTTCGCGGTCGCCAAACCAATACCTATTGTATCAACTGAGGTTTTCTCTTACAACTTATATCTAAAGAAACGCACTTCACCTGCATATCGGCTGGTTCACACGCTAAAGCATACAATAATTAATTCCCCTTACGGCATGACCGTAAAAGGAATTTTATATACTCCGCAAGTTTTCGAAATACGGGCGGACACATGATAAAAGAAAATAATATTGAGTATAATGGCACTAACAATATCTGCACAAAATATTAAATACAAGAATTATCGCAAAGTTATATTTCCTTGATTTTTTCAGCGTCGATCCACATAACAGCTCTGACACCTACTTCATCGGAATCATAATCAACACTGTCTAAAATCATCTTGGAATCTGAATATCCTCTAACTATCAGATTTGTATTTTCGAATTCGCCGGGATCTCTCAGCCAATAGAAACAATACAACAAATCTACAGTCGGAATACCGTTTTCGGCATGATCCGTAAACAATCCTCTTCCTATCTTCAAATGTTCAGGTATGTGTTCAATATCTGACAATGAAGGTATATAAAGTTTGTCTTTTGTTATAATATAGGATGCATTGTTTGCTTTTGTTTTTACCTCTGTGGTAAGTATTGCGTTTTGCTCGCTGTCATTGAAACTATCATAATAAAACTTATTGTTGAGATTATGTCTGATTTCCGTGTTTTCCCAAGTTGTTTCTTTTTTATCGTTTTGCAATGACCAATATCCTGTATGTTCGAAAAAAAAATATGAAAGCAACTTCAGCTTGCTTTCTTTTCTGTCAATCACATGCCAAAGCATCGGCAAACGGATCTCAGGGGATACGGAGTCTACAACAGACACAAATGAGCCGAATGTAATGCAATCACCGACTTTTAGCTGCATTGCCATCTTGTGAATATCTTCATAAACTGTTCCATACATAGAACTACCGTTTGTAATAAGCATAACCATGACCTCCAATTATTTTTTGTTTTATTATACTACAAAATCGTTTTATTCGCAAACTTTTCGATGCAGATGTAAAGCAAATCGATGCAGATATATCCCAAATGACAATATACAGCAAAGAAGCGAAACACATTTTAAATCTCAACAAATGGTATGTCGTTTTCGTTTGCGTAGGCTTGGGCATAGCTGCCTTTCGGGGCATGTATGGTGAGGTTCGGGCAGCCTGCAAATGCACTAAAATCGATTTTCGTCACGCTGTTGAGAATTATTATGCTTGTAAAACTTATGCAGTATCCAATTTATGAAATATTTCCTTATAGTTTTCGGTTACGACAGGCATAAATATATCGGCTGAAATAACGTTTT
>ONAH01000173.1 GCA_900315715.1 uncultured Eubacteriales bacterium | reverse complement strand
TTTAGGCTTTTGTTGTTCGATATGGTCTGAGAAAGGGCCGTCATAGATCATGGTAGGGTAATCTGTAAAGCCTTCGTTCATCTCACGAAAACCGCCGTCAAGCGTAAGGTTATCTGCTTTATCTCCGATAGAGGAGATGTTTCCTTTTAGCGATACTGCTGAACCTAAGTTTACGGAGCCGTCGCCATATGCCGCAGCAAGGTCGCCGATAGATGTATCAAGCTCACACGCATAATCGTAAAAAGTTTTCAGATTATCGGTTTCGTCGGAAGAAAGCTTGTTGTTTTTAGCTATTTTAGAGAGTGCATAGAAAGAGTAATCGCCCACCTGAGCCAGGTATTTTTGTATAGATACAGCCTGTTCGCCGCTGATAGGCAGTTGGCTGAGGGCGTTTTTAGCTCCCTCACTCATAGTCATAAGCTTTGCAAAAATAGGTTGTTGCTGTGCGGGCGTATTGGAGTAAAGACTTTTTTCAAGAGAAGTTTTGATGTTGGAAACGTAGTCGGAAAGGTTGTTTAGAGCAAGCTGATAGCGGTATTCGGAGCTGTCTCTGTAACGTGAGATCAACTTGTAACCGCCCATACCCGCACCTGCCAGCAGCAAAGCGGCAGCCGCAGAAAAAGAAATTATCCTTACCGTCACCCTTTTGGAAAATGAACTCATCATAGATAAGTACCCCTTTCGGAAAATATTCTATGAATATTATGGGTGAGATAAGGATATTTTATACTATTATAATAAAAAAAATATGGATTAATGAATAGAAATCAGTGTGTAAAGTAATACAAAGCCAAAACACCAAACCCGAAGGACGCTACAAGAAGCACCAGTCCCAAAATCCGAACCATACGTGTAGTCTTTTGTATTCTGTATTTCTGATAAAAGTTTTCGGGTGCAAACGGCATGGCAAGTACAGTGAATCCCAGAATAAGCAAAGTAATGGCAACGATAATGTTTCCCGGAACAGGTTTGAAAACAGCAAGGATAAGACCGATCATAATAAATGAAATGCATACGATATTAATAATACCGAAAATTTTCTCTCTTGAACGTCTTTTGTCATAAAATTCGAGAGCAAGTTTTTCACAGTCGGTGTCTTTACAATATTGCAGGTGATAGCTTTCGAGTTCTTTAGCACAGTATTCACATTTTTTCATAAATATCATCTCCGAATATATTTTAACGCATTTAAAGAGATTCGTCAATAGAGTTTTTGGTATCGAGAAGGATAGAGGTTTCATAAAAAATTTACAGAATGTTTTTTATCGGTAATAAAATTTAAATAAATTTTTATAAATAGCGGTTGTAATTAAATCAAAAATGCGTTATAATAATAATGTTACTAAAAAAGGTTAATGTAAATGAAAGGAAGGGGTATTTATCATGGTAGATAAAACAAGAGTATTTTCGCTTTCTGATGGGGAGGAAAGCATTAAGGCGTCTCTTACGGCAGTTTATGACGCACTCAAGGAGAAAGGCTATAATCCCGTAAATCAAATCGTAGGATACATTGTGTCAAAAGATCCTACATATATTACAACACATAAGAATGCAAGAAATATAATTAAGAAGATCGACAGAGATGATCTTCTCGAAACAATGGTTAAATCATTTCTTGATGTAAACTGAGAGGAGATAACACTGTGTCACAAGAAGTATTAATGTTTAAAAACAGGCGAGTGGTTCGTCAGGGTGATAAGATAATATACGGAAATTTAACGGACAGTCATATAGCAGAGATATCAATAGCGTCGAAAAAAAAGGTTGGAAATATCGAAATAGCCGATAAGGTTGATGTTACGCTGTTGTTATCTGATACATCGCTCAGCAAAAGAAAACGTACTGTAAAGACATCAAAGAAAAACGGTTTGTTCAGTGCGTTTGACCTTGCAAGCGTATGGCTGACGAGATATTGTAAGTGATTTTTTTGGGCAACATCTGACAAAAATTCCCGAATGCGAAGAAGTATTCGGGAATACTTTTTATGAAAGGAAAGAAGAAGTGTCAAAACATATAAAGCGAAGCAAAATAAACCGCTCTTATGACGGATTAGACAGAGAAGAAAAAACAGGCGGTCTGATGGCAATGAGGGTTATTGTAATTCTGCTGATAATAGCTTTTGTTGCATTTTGTGTTGCAATGCTTGTATATAATATAATCGAAGAAAACAACAGCCTCTCCGACAGTGATACACAGACGACGGTGCGTTACCGTTCATACACAGAAGAGGAGGCAGAGGAATTGATACGCTGTTGTAATGCGTCATCTCCGCTGTCAGACAGCTATACCGCCGATACAGTTGAGTATAAAGACGGTATCAGTGTAAACAAACTGATGGCAGAAGATCTGGAAAGAATGATAAGCAAAGCGCATGAGGAAGGAATAGAGATAGTTGTTACAAAGGGATATGCAGACGCAGAGGAATGTGACAGGGAGTTTAATTCTCTGAAATATGAGTTTCAAAGCAGCGGAGCAACCCTGGCAGAAGCGGAAAGCCGTGCAAGGGCGATATTCCCGCCGTCACAGATGAATGAGTACAGAACAGGCCTGCTGATAAAGGTGAGCGATGACGATAGCTATGCGTTCTCAAAAACAAAGACGTATCAGTGGCTGTATAAAAACGGAACAGAATACGGCTTTATAAACAGATATACCGAAGATAAGGAAACCAGAACAGGAATAGACGAGAACCTGACAGTGTATCGGTATGTTGGAGCTGAGAATGCTGCAAAGATGAGAAGCTATGGCATGTGTCTTGAAGAATATTACGATTATTGTTCGTACAGATAACAAAATTTTGAAAATTGTGGAGATATTGAAGAAAAAGACTTGATTTTTTTTCTGAAAGGTGTTATAATCCTAATGTTACTTACGGAATGTCGAAAGAGGTGAACAGTAATGAAGCAGAATACTCATCCGAATTATGAGCAGACAACGATTACTTGCGCATGCGGTAACGTTATCGAAACAGGCTCAACAAAGAAGAATATCCGTGTAGAAATTTGTTCTAAGTGTCATCCGTTCTTTACAGGAAAGCAGAAGCTCGTAGATACAGGCGGACGTGCAGACAAGTTCTATAAGCGTTACGGTATGACAAAGAAATAATCATACACGTATCAATAACATGATATTTACAATAACCGTCAGAGGAGAAATCTCTTGACGGTTGTTTTGTCTTATAAAAAAGGAGAAACGAATGAGCGAGTACCTGACAGTAAAGCAGAGTGCGTGTGATGAATTTGTCGAGAAAAGGTCACGTTTTATAGGGTACTGCAAACCTGTGAAAACTCAGGAGGAGGCAGTAGAGTTTATAAACGAGATACGCTCAAAACACTGGGACGCCACTCATAATGTATATGCATATATTTTATCTGACGGCCAGATAATGAGATACAGTGATGACGGAGAACCGCAGGGAACAGCAGGAGTTCCCGTATTAGAGGTAATGAAAAAGACAGGAATAGTAGATGCAGTTGTAGTAGTGACAAGGTATTTCGGAGGGATAATGTTAGGAGCAGGAGGACTTGTTAGGGCATATTCCCACGGTGCGTCAGTTGCGGTAAATGCCGCAAAGCCGATAAAAATGCAATTATGCCTGGAATGTACCGTAAGCTGTACGTATAGCCGATACGGCAAGGTATCGTCGCTGATACCGGAACTTGGCGGAATAATAGACGATTCGGATTTTGGCGAAGGAGTGGATATACTGTTCCATATTCCCGAAGAGAAGTTTACAAAGCTCAACAAAGAGCTTGCAGACGCAACAAGCGGAGAAGTTCAGGCACAATATGATGAGGCAAGGTACTACGAAGCCTGAGCAAATCCGACTGAATTAAAATAATTATTTTTAAAAAAAGGGATAATCTAAAAAAAGACGTATATATATTTGCAACGTTTTTTTATTATGAGGAGAAAGGGGTTTTTTTGTTGGCTTTACCTGAAGAATTTTTGCATGAGCTAAGAAACAGAAACGAGATAACTAACGTAATATCGGGATATGTGACGCTCAGAAGACGGGGACGCAATCAGGTGGGGCTGTGCCCGTTTCATAATGAAGATACACCGTCTTTCACGGTGTATCCTGATTCTGAGTCGTTTTATTGTTTTGGCTGTCAGGTAGGCGGAGATGTAATAAACTTTATCAGACGCATAGAAAACCTTGATTACATAGACGCAGTAAGGTTTCTTGCACAGCGTGCAGGTATGGATATGCCAAGCGACGATACATACGACAGCTCAATGCGAAACCTCAGGATGAGGATTTATGAGGCGAACCGTGAGGCGGCAAGATATTTTTATGCAACGCTCAATTCCCCGCAGGGCAGAGATGGACTTGATTATCTCCACTCCCGCAACCTTTCAGATAAGACTATCAGAAGGTTCGGACTGGGATTTGCTCCAGATTCGTGGTCATCGCTGACGGATTATCTAATAAACGAAAAGGGTTTTAAGCCGTCCGAACTTGTCCAAGCTAATCTTTCTATGCAAAGCAAGAAAGGAACATTTATAGACAGGTTCAGAAATCGTGTAATGTTCCCGATAATAGATTTAAGAGGAAATGTTGTGGCATTTGGCGGACGAATAATGACAGATGAAAAGCCAAAGTACCTCAATACCGCAGATACGCCTGCTTTTAAGAAAAGCTATAATCTTTTTGCATTGAACAAGGCGAAAAACTCAAAGTCGGATAAACTGATATTGTGCGAGGGTTATATGGATGTAATAGCCATTCATCAGGCAGGCTTTGATTATGCAATAGCAACTCTGGGAACAGCTCTTACCCCTGAACAGGCACGAATAATAAAGAGATATACTAATAATGTGATTTTGTGCTACGATGCTGATGAGGCAGGTCAGAAGGCGACGTCCAGAGCGATAGAGATACTCAGACGTGAAGGTCTGGATATAAAAGTGCTGACAATACCTGAGGGAAAAGATCCCGACGAATTTATCAGAAAACACGGAGAAAACGGTTATGTGCGTTTCAAGATGCTGATTGATGGAACGGGTTCCGATGTTGATTACCGCCTGCAAAAACTCAGAGCCGGGTTTGATACATCAACCACGGACGGCAAGGCAAAGTATATGACAGCCTGTGCCAGGGTAATAGCCGAATTGTATAATCCGGTGGAACGTGACTTGTACGAAGGAAGGCTTAGTGAGGAGTTTGATGTAACAAAGACAGAGTTTAAGCGTCTTGTGGAAATGATTATAGCAGGTAATAACCGCAAAGAAAAGGGCAAGGAGTTTGACAGGATAAAAAAACAGCTTGTAACGCAGAACGATAACGATAGAACGCTTAAAAACGGTAGAGTGACACGTGCTCAGAAAGCGGAGGAGTTTTTGATAACTTATCTTTTCCATAACCCGGATATGGTAAGAACCGTATATGAAAAACTTAAACCTCACAAAATATCGGAGGGACTGAACAGACGATTGTACGAAACAATAACCCAAAGAGTGCTAAACGGACAGCCGGCGGGATACGGTGATATATCGGGAGAGTTTACTCTTGAGGAGAACTCACGAATTGCGTCTATGTTGTCGGGATATTCGCCCGAATTATATACAGCTGAGGTGTGTCGTGATTATGTAGATGTAATACTTAATGAGTACGATGTAGTATCTCCGGCTCAGCTTTCCGAACAGTCAAACGAAGATGTTCAGGCTTATATAGAAGCTGTCAGAAAACAAAAAATGAAAAAGAAACCTCAGTAAAACAAGTATTGTGAGAACGGTTTTGATGTTGAGGAGAATTATATAAATTTGCCGAAAGGTTATGTTTGATTGAGTATCTGAAAAAAATTTTTTCAAAAAACAGCGAAATATGGGAGGAATAGCCGAAAAAATTATATATATATAAATACAGCGAAATAAGTCGAATTAAAAGGGAAATGAAAGAAAGGGACGGTGTATGGTTATGCAGAACACAGATAATATCAGCATAATTAAGGAAATTGAAACCAAAGCCAAGAAAAAGGGTTCAATAACCGATAAGGAAATACTTGATATTTGCGATGAAGCAGATGTTAATCCTGAGCAGATAGAGAAAATCTATGAAACACTTGATGCAGCAGGCATAAAGATAGTTGAACTGATAGGCGACACTGCACTTGATAATATAGAGAGTGAACTTGAGGCTACGGGAGATGCAGTACCTGATTATATAGAGGGAGGAGCATCTACCGATGACCATGTAAAGGTATATCTGAAGGATATTGGTAAAGTATCTCTTTTGAAGAATGAGGAGGAAATAATACTTGCCGAGAAAATTCGCAACGGCGATAAGAACGCAAAGCATCGTCTGTGTGAGGCGAATTTAAGACTAGTCGTAAGTATAGCAAAAAGATACCTTGGACGTGGAATGCCGTTTCTTGATCTTATCCAGGAAGGAAATATCGGACTTCTTAAAGCAGTAGAGAAATTCGATTATACAAAAGGCTTTAAGTTTTCAACATACGCAACATGGTGGATAAGACAAGCAATTACAAGGTCAATAGCAGACCAGGCAAGAATTATAAGAGTTCCAGTGCATATGGTCGAAACTATGAATAAGGTGAAGAAAACGTCAAACAGACTTGTGCATGAGAACGGACAAGAGCCGTCGGAAGAGGATATAGCTAAAGACATGAATGTCCCCATTGAGAAGATTCGTGAAGTAATGCGTATATCACAGGAACCGGTATCGCTTGAAACTCCGATAGGAGAAGAGGAGGATTCGCACCTGGGCGATTTTATCCCGGACGAAGACGCTCCGGCACCGGCAGATGCAGCAAGCCTTACTTTACTTAAGGAACAGCTTAACACAGTCCTTGGTACTCTCACTCAAAGAGAAGCAAAGGTTATTAGAATGAGATACGGTCTTGATGACGGACGTGCACGCACCCTTGAGGAGGTTGGCAGAGAGTTTCGTGTTACCAGAGAAAGAATACGTCAAATAGAGGCAAAGGCACTGCGTAAGCTAAGACACCCAAGCCGCAGTAAGTATTTATCCGACTATCTTTGATTTTTTTGGCAATACTAAGTTTTAATTAACTGTCGGCAAGTTTTAGGGAAAGACTTAGGTTAGAACAAAACACTTTTTGAAGATCTGAAAATTATAAAAATGTTAGAAATACATAGCAGGAATTTTAGAAAAGTGTAAAATCTATATAGCGGAAGTAAACAGCATGAAGCAAAATGATTGCCGGGAAAAGAAAGAGAGGAAATGTGTATGGCTATTCAGAACACAGATAAAAGAAATATTCTAAAGGAGATAGAAGACAAAGCAAGGGACAAGGGTACGATAACCGATAAAGAAATACTTGATATAATCGGCGAAGCAGATGTAGATCCTGAACAGATTGAGAAAATTTATGAAACATTAGACGCATCAGGTGTAAAGGTTGTTGAGGTTATAGAGGATACCGCTCTTGACAATATAGAGAATGAGCTTGCTGCAACCGGTGAAACGACAACAGATTTAGGAGAAGGTGTTCCTTCGATAGATGATCCTGTAAAGGTATATCTAAAGGAGATAGGAAAAGTGCCGCTTCTGTCAAATGAGGAAGAAGTAATACTTGCAGAAAGAATTCGTAACGGAGATGCAGAAGCAAAGAAACGACTTTCGGAGGCAAATTTGCGACTTGTAGTAAGTATAGCAAAAAGATATCTTGGACGTGGTATGCAGTTTCTAGATCTCATACAGGAAGGAAATCTTGGTCTTATTAAAGCGGTGGAGAAGTTTGACTATACGAAGGGATTTAAATTTTCGACATACGCAACATGGTGGATAAGACAGGCTATAACAAGAGCTATTGCAGACCAGGCAAGAACGATAAGAATACCTGTACACATGGTTGAAACTATCAATAAAGTAAAGAAAGTATCAAGCCAGTTGCTGCACACAAACGGACATGAACCTTCGGCGGAGGAGATAGCGGAGGTGCTTGATTATCCGGTTGAAAAGGTAAGAGAGATAATGCGTGTAGCACAGGAACCCGTATCCCTTGAAACGCCTATCGGTGAGGAGGAAGATTCACATTTAGGTGATTTTATCCCTGATGACGACGCACCGGCGCCGGCAGACGCAGCAAGTCATACTTTACTGAAAGAACAGCTTGACGATGTTCTGAATACGCTTACAGCAAGAGAGTCTAAAGTTCTGAAGCTGAGGTTTGGTCTTGAGGACGGACGTTCACGCACTCTTGAGGAGGTAGGCAGAGAGTTTAAGGTTACAAGAGAAAGAATACGTCAAATAGAGGCAAAAGCATTGCGTAAGCTAAGACATCCAAGCCGCAGCAAAAAACTCAAGGATTTCCTTGAATAATAAATAAAGAAACTATCGGCGTGCCCGTATAAAGTCGGACACGCCTTTTTTAAAAGGAATGGTATTATGAGAACGTATGAAGAAGTATCGGAAATGTTGGAAGATATTATAGACGAAACCCCCGAATTGCTGTTTAAAGGACTTACAGGAGGAGTAATACTTTCCGAAGAAGCAAAACTTCACCCGGACAGCGTGTGGCCTAAGAGGCTATATATAATGGGGGAATATCAGACAGGTGTTGTAGGAAGCAGAATATTGATATATTACGGTTCGTTTATGGTGGTTTATGGAAGTCTTGACCGACAGGAATTTCGCGAAAAGCTAAGACATACATTTGCTCATGAGTTGCGTCACCATGCAGAACGCCTGTCGGGGATAAAAGACCTTGAGGATTATGATCAACAAAAGCTTGACAGATACCATAAAGGTATAGATATAGCTGAATTTCATGAGCCTCCGATAGATTAATATTGGTTGTTTTGATATTTTTTTGTAATATTTTGAAATAATATTGACATTTGTGTGATTTTATATTATTATCATACTTAGGGGATTTCTAAGCAAAAGCAAATATGTTATGTAATACATGCTGAATTTTGTTTGTGAAATGCTGTTTATTTAACCGGGACATACGGAAGGTTGACGTTTTTTTTATTGACTGCTGTTATTGGGTATTAAGCAGTCTTTTTTATACGGTTAAAAATGCAAAAAATTGAAAAATGGAGCGTGTTTTGTGTGGATAAGTTTATTATTAACGGAGGAAAAAAGCTGTACGGTGAAATTTCAATAAGCGGTGCAAAGAATGCAGCGGTAGCGATAATTCCTGCTGTTGTGTTGTGTGATGAGCCATGTGTAATCGAAAACCTTCCGAGAATAAGAGATGTTGCAGTAATTCTTGCGATTCTTGAACATATGGGTGCGAAGATAGACAGAAAAAGCGATTCGGTTGTAGAGATAGATCCCAGAGGAATAAAAAGCTACAAAGTAACCTGCGAAGGTCTTGTGAGCGATATGAGAGCGTCGTATTATCTTTTGGGTGCATTACTGGGCAGATTCCACAATGCGTTGGTTCCGTATCCGGGCGGATGCAGCTTTTGCGAAAGACCGATAGATCTTCATTTGAAAGCATTTGAAACGCTTGGCGCAAATTGTGAGATACTTTTTGACAAGATAAAGCTGGAGTCAGAGAAGCTTACAGGTGCGACAATAAACTTTGAGATAGTATCGGTAGGCGCAACAATGAACGCAATGCTTGCAGCCGTAAGAACTCCCGGAGTAACGCTAATAGAGGGAGCAGCAAAAGAGCCGCATATAGTTGACCTGGCAAACTTCCTGAATTCAATGGGCGCAAATATAAAGGGTGCAGGAACAGACGTAATTAAAATAAAAGGAGTAGATAGCCTTCATGGCTGCACATACTCAATAATACCGGATCAGATAGAGGCAGGCACATATATGGCTGCTGTTGCAGCAACAGGTGGAGATGTTTTGATCAAAAACGTAACACCCGAACATTTGAAGTCGATAATATCGAAGCTGCGTGATACCGGTACAACCGTACAGGAGCAAGATGAGTCTGTCAGAGTGATAAGAGAGGGTGAGCTGAAAGCTTGTCAGCTAAAAACAATGCCGCACCCCGGATTTCCGACGGACATGCAGCCACAGTTTGTTGCGCTGCTGTCAACAGCAACAGGAAAAAGCAGAGTGATGGAATGTGTGTGGGAGAACAGATTTTCGTATATTCCTCAGCTTCGCAAAATGAAAGCGGACATAATCGACAACGGTAACGTCGCATATATACATGGCAGAGATCGTTTGCAGGGAGCAAAGGTCAGGGCGCTTGACCTTCGTGCGGGTGCCGCAATGGTAATAGCAGGTCTTGCCGCAACGGGAATTACTGAGATAGAGGACATAAAGTATATTGAGAGAGGCTATGAGAAGATAATAGAAAAACTCACAGCCGTAGGTGCGGATATTCGCAGGGTTACCGTAAAGGAAGATGTTGACGAAAGTAATCTAAACTGATAGAATTAAAACAGCCGTTTTTTAGGGCATAATGTGCTTTAGAAAACGGCTGTTTGGCGGAAAAAATATAAAAGCAGAAGGGAAATCAGGGAAATGTCAAAGCTTATTCCGCTGTTCAGCGGCAGCAAGGGGAACAGTTATTATTTGTCAAGCGGAGGAGAGGGAATACTTATAGATGTTGGCAGAAGCGCAAAACAAACCGTAAAAGCTTTGCTTGATAATAATATAGATGTTAAAACTATACGTGCTGTATTCGTGACACACGAACACAGTGACCATGTTAGCGGAGTAAGGGTGTTGTCAAACAAGTATCATATTCCTGTTTTTTCCACAAATGGTACATTTGAAGAAATGAGAAACAACGGCTATACAGACGAAAAAACTGATTGCAGGATAATCGGAAGCGGCGGAGTGGATCTAAACAATATGCATATAGATAAGTTTCCGATTTCACACGACTGTGCAGAGGGTTGCGGGTATCGTGTGGATCTTGGCACAGCGAAATTTGCACTTGCTACCGATTTGGGGTATATATCTCAGGAGGTTGAACAGGCACTTTTGGGGTGCGATACGGTTGTAATAGAGTCAAACCACGATGTGCGAATGCTTCAGGTAGGACCGTATCCATATAAGCTGAAAAGACGTATATTGTCAGATAAAGGTCATATTTCAAACGAAGTATGTGCGTTGTTTTTGCCGAAACTTGTAAGAAACGGCACAAGACGATTTGTGCTGGCACATTTAAGTCAGGAGAACAATATGCCCGAAATAGCGTACAGAGAGGCGTTAAACGAACTTATGGTGCAGGGAATGAATGTTGGTTTAGACTATACTCTTGACGTAGCGCCTGTTGAAACAAATGGCAGGTCAGTTTTATTCTGAGGTGTGATATGCAGAGAATAAGTATAATATGTGTGGGAAAACTAAAGGAGAAGTATCTTCGTGAGGCTGTTGCGGAATACTCCAAAAGGTTACAGACGATGTGCCGTTTTGAGATAATTGAGGTAGATGAGGAGAAGATAAACGAAAATCCAAACGATACACAGATAGATAATATACTGTCAAGTGAGGGGAAAAGAATACTCTCGAAGATAGGCAGAGATACTTATGTAACAGCGATGTGTATAGAAGGGAACCAGAAAACCTCCGAACAGCTTGCAAGACTGTTTGCAGATAACGCCGTAAATGGAATAAGCAGTATGGCTTTTGTGATAGGCGGAAGCTGGGGACTGTCGGAAGAAGTAAAATTGCGTGCGGATTTGAGGTTGTCAATGTCGGAAATGACATTTCCGCACCAGTTGGCAAGGGTAATGCTGTGTGAACAGATTTACCGCGGATTTTCGATAAACAGCGGTACAAAGTATCATAAGTAGAATAATGTCGAATTGTTTACGAATAGTACACAACTTATTATCGGAATAGGGTTATAATAATATAAAACCTATCGTGTTGGTTGGAATGAATGATATAGTGAAAGGACAGAAAATAATGGAAATAACAAAACAAACAACAATGGGCGAAATGCTTGAGTATAACAGAGGAATAGCAGTAGTTCTTATGGGCTGCGGAATGCACTGTGTAGGCTGCCCGTCATCAATAGGAGAAACTCTTGAAGAGGCTTGTATGGTACACGGTCTTAACGCAGACGATGTGCTTGCAGAGATAAACGAGTATCTTGCAAACGAAGCAGAGTAATTAAATAAGCGGAACAAGCTATAGTAAGGTTTTGTTCCGCTTTTTGTATAGCAATAAACACTGAGGAGAGTAAACATGAAAGTATTGTGTATAGGCGATGTGTGCGGAGAAAACGGCTGTAAACACATAAGGCGTGTGCTTCCAAAATTCAAACGTGAGAATGGAGTGGATTTTGTCATAGTAAACGGAGAAAATTCATTTGACGGAAAGGGAATTACCCCGGCAACCGCACAAAGTATATTTGACAGCGGTGCAGATGTAATAACAACAGGCAATCATGCGTTCGGAAGATACGAAAGCTATGAATATTACGAAAGCTGCGAAAACCTTATCCGTCCTGCAAATTATCCCAAGGGAACACCGGGAAGAGGATATACAGTAATAGATATGCTGCGATATAAGGTGTGCGTAATAAACATGCTTGGCACAATGTATCTTGAACCTCTTGAAGATCCGTTTCAGCAGATAGACGATATACTTAAACAAACAAAAGACTGCAAGATAAGAATACTTGATTTTCATGCAGAAGCTACATCGGAAAAACGTGCAATGGGGTTTTATCTTGACGGAAAGGTTTCGGCGGTTTTCGGAACTCATACGCATATTCCCACAGCAGATGAAACTATACTGCCAAACGGCACAGGATATATTACGGATGTTGGAATGACAGGCGTTGAGGATTCGGTTTTAGGAGTTAAGAAAGAAAAAGCGATAGAGAAGTTTAAAACACGAATGCCCGTAAGGTTTGACAGTGCGGACGGTGCATGTAAGATGGACTGCGTTCTGTTTGAAATAAACGATAAAACAGGCTTAACCGTAAATACTGAGAGATTTACTATAAGGTGATACAAAAACCCGCTGTACTTAGAAACAAGATACAGCGGGTTTTCATTATCTGTATTTTTTATCTCTTGTGATGAAGTGTACAACATAATCAAACAACGACAAGGGTACTGTTTTATCGGGGAGAATTATTTCCTTGGGGTTTGTTTTATTTACGAAAATGGTTGTTTTATCACCGACTTTAAGCGGAAAATTATCGGGGTTTTCTACCATGACCTTGCTGTAATAATCCATATTGTCAAAAGAATATCGAAATATATATTCTCTTTGGTATGCAGACTCATCGGGGTTTTGTGGGTTTGTGTAGTCAGTTCGTTGCGATAACGTAGCCATGACTTCAACATAATCATTACTTATATCTGTGTTGAGTCGTATCAGAATTACGGCTGTAATTAAAAATGCAAAAATAATTACAGATGATAATATAATGACACGTTTTTTTCTCATATTTATCCCTCCGATATTTATTATAAATGCAGAACATGTTCCTGTCAATTATAAAAAGATGTGTATATTTTTAATACCACTGGAATTGTTCATTTTTTTATAGTATAATAAACACATTATATTTAAGGAGTGGTAGAAAATGGCACTTGACGGAGCGTTTGTCCATTTTTTAACAAAAGAACTAAAAAACGAACTTGTTGGTGCAAGAGTATCTCAGATACATCAGCCGAACAGAGATGAAATAATACTGGCACTCAGAACCCTATCGGGAAACAGAAAGCTGTTAATATCAGCAAGAGCAAATTCTCCGAGAGTGAATTTTACAGAGAATGCCCCCGAAAACCCTGCTTCACCGCCAATGCTTTGTATGCTTCTGAGAAAAAAGCTGTGCGGTTCAAAAATACATGATGTACGTCAACCCGATCTTGAAAGAATAATATTCATAGACTTTGACGCAACGAACGAGTTGGGTGATCAAATAAGGCTTACACTTGCTTGTGAGATAATGGGTAAGTACAGCAACGTAATATTTATAGACGGTGAAGGTGTAATAATAGACGCATTAAAGCGTGTTGATCCTACAATGACTACACAAAGACTTGTTTTACCGTTAATGAAGTATGAACTTCCGCCCTCTCAAAGCAAGCTTAGTATGCTTACATACGAACCGAGTGAAATAGTAAAGGCTATTATCTCCCAGCCAAAGCCCGAGAAGCTCAATAAAGCATTGCTGAATACAATAATGGGATTATCTCCGATAGTGTGCAGAGAAATAGAGTATCTTATAACAAGCGGCGAAGATGTATATACAGATGAGATAGACTCACAGTATAAAAAACGTCTGGAATATTATATCGGAAAGCTTACGGCAGAGGTTCGGGAGGGCAAAGGTATTCCGTATTCGGTAAGTGAGCCAAAAGGCAGGAATAAGGACATATGTTTTATGGGAATTTCTCAATACGGTACTTTGATGAATGTAAAGCGACACGAAAGCTTCTCCGATATGCTTGATATTTTTTATCTTGAGCGTGACCGTGACGAGAGAATGAAGGTAAAGGGGCAGGACTTACTAAAGCTTCTAACAAATGCCGCCGAACGTCTTTCAAGAAAGATAAACACTCAGCTTGCCGAACTTGAGCAGTGTGCTGACAGAGAGAAACTCAGGGTGTATGGCGATCTGTTACAGGCAAATTTGTATAGGATAGAGAAAGGCTCTCCGTTTGTTGATCTGGAGAATTTTTATGATGAGAATATGCCTGTTGTAAGAATAAAGCTTGATCCGTCAAAGAGCGGTTCACAGAATGCACAGAAGTATTACAAGGACTACCGCAAGGCGAAAACCGCCGAGCAGGTTCTTA
The DNA here is from genome assembly GCA_900315715.1 of uncultured Eubacteriales bacterium. Lineage (GTDB taxonomy): Bacteria > Bacillota > Clostridia > Oscillospirales > Acutalibacteraceae > RUG592. The sequence goes on along the minus strand of ONAH01000173.1, from coordinate 3,425 downwards.
AAGAGCAGATAGAAATTGCAAGAAACGAGCTTGTATATATAGATAACGTGTTTGACGCATTGAGCCGTGCAGCGAGTGAAAGAGAGCTTGCAGAAATAAGATCGGAGCTTGTGCAGACGGGATATATAAAGGCTCCGAAGGGTAAATCAAAGGAGCAGAAACCACTGCCGCCGATAGAGTTTAAAACAACAGACGGTTTTAGGGTGCTTGTCGGCAGAAATAACAGGCAAAACGATACTCTTACACTTAAAACAGCAAACAATAATGATATTTGGTTTCATACGAAGGATATACCGGGTTCGCACACGATACTTGTAACAGAGGGTAAAGAGCCAACCGATACTGCGATTATGCAAGCGGCTATGATAGCGGCATATCACAGTAAGGCGAAGGACGGCTCACAAGTCCCTGTTGATTACACGCAGGTAAGAAACGTAAGCAAACCGCAGGGAGCAAAGCCCGGAATGGTAATATTTGTTAAGAACAGAACGGTATATGTCACACCGTCGATAGAATTTTGAATTATGATTTATGTAAAGAAATACAATTATTCGGGACTAATCCGAGGTGAATTAAAAAAAGCCGAATCGGCAAACGGCAGGCAGCTTTTGCGATATGCATTACAGCAGGAGTATGGGGCAGACCTTGAAACTCTTGTGATAAAGGAAGGCGAATACGGAAAGCCTTATTTTGAACAACGCAGAGAGATACATTTCAATATAAGCCACAGCGGAGAGTATGTTGCGTTGGTATTATCGGATAATGAGGTAGGTATAGATATTCAGCAGGTCAGACCTGTACGCGGAGGACTTGTCGAAAAACTATGCGATGAAAACGAAAGAAAGTTTGTTTATGCGAGCGATAACGCGGAAAAGGCATTTATAACGTTGTGGGCGCTTAAAGAAAGCTATATAAAGGCGATAGGAAAGGGAATGTCGTTTCCTATGGATAAGATAAACTTTCGTTTGGAAAACTTCAGCGGAGAGTTACATGGCAGAATATCAAACCGTGAGGGTATGTATTATGTAAAGGATTTGGGAGATTATATGCTTGCGGTATGCGATATAGGAGAGAGCGGAAATTTTATAGCACAGTACAATGAGATAATTGAGTAATTTGTAAAGGAGTAGTATATGAGTTCGTTTGTTGACTTTAAGAACGTATATAAACGCTACAAAATGGGAGAGGTTACGATAAACGCAGTTGATGGGATATCTTTTGAGATAGAGCAGGGCGAATTTGCCGTAATAGTCGGAAGCAGCGGTGCCGGAAAGACGACTGTACTCAATATTTTAGGCGGAATGGACAGCTGTGACGAAGGAAAAATAATAGTCGGGGATACAGATATAAGCCGTCTTGACGAGCATGACCTTGCTACATACAGAAGATACGATATAGGTTTTGTGTTTCAGTTTTATAATCTTGTACCTAATCTTACCGCAAAGGAAAATGTGGAACTTGCCTCTCAGATTTGCAAAGACCACAAAGACGCCGTCGAATCACTAGAAAGTGTAGGACTGTTTGACAGGAGAGATAATTTTCCGTCACAGTTATCGGGAGGCGAACAGCAGAGAGTATCTATTGCAAGAGCGCTTGCAAAAAAACCAAAGCTACTATTATGTGACGAGCCGACGGGTGCGCTTGATTACAATACAGGCAAGCAGATATTAAAGCTATTGCAGGATACCTGCCGAAATGAGCAGATGACAGTCGTGCTTATTACGCATAATCAGGCTATTACACCAATGGCAGACAGAGTTATCACGATGAAAAGCGGTAAGGTTATAAGTAATATAACAAACCCTTCCCCGACAGATGTGTCGCTAATAGAGTGGTAGTAGACAGGAGAAACTATACAGAGGAGGTGTAAAGGTGACTTCATCATTATGGAAGAATGTTTTTCGTGATATAACAAAAACAAAAGCCAGATTTATATCTATTATTCTAATTGTCGCCTTGGGTGTAGGCTTTTTTACAGGAATAAAAGCAACAGCACCCTCAATGGACGCTTCCGCAGAGGAGTATTATTGTAATAATAACCTGATGGATATAAGACTTCTATCAACGGTAGGATTTGGAGAAAAAGATGTTGAAGAAATAAAAAAACTGCCTCATGTTCGTACAGCGTCACCCTCATATTATACAGACGTAATAATTAATTCAGATGGTGACGGAAGTATAATAAGACTATACTCTGATTTAAAAGAGAACAAGGACGGCTATATGCTAAATGCGCCTATCATACATGAGGGCAGACTGCCCGAAAAAAAGGGTGAGATAACCTTAGAAAGCAGTACATTCGGAAACGGCGGTTATAATGTTGGAGATACACTTCACATACAGCCAAAGGCAGGGGATAATGAGGTAGAGGATATACTTGAAAGCACAGAGTTTACGATAGTGGGATTTGTGCAGATACCGATTTATGTATGTTTTGACAGGGGAAACACCGACATTGGCAACGGCAAAATAAATATGTACGGCATAATAAGTGAGGACGAATTCAAGTCCGACAGATATTCTCAGGTGTATGTTCTGACGGATTACTCCGACGGCACTATGAAAACTCTGACGACAGAGTACGATGATAATATTGACGCACTGGAGGAGCAGTTTAAGAACTTGGGGAAGGACAGAGCAAAATCTTTTGACAGCGAGTATCTTAATGGCGCAAAGAAAAAGCTTGAAGACGCAAAAAAAGATTTTGAGAAGGAAAAGCAAAAAGCCGAAAAAGAGATAGCAGACGCCGAAAAGAAAATTAATGACGGACAGAAAGAGTTTGACGAAAAGATAAACGACGCAAAGGAATCCCTTGACAATGCTAACAAGCAGATAAATGACGGCGAAAAGCAAATAAAACAGGGTTGGATTGACTATAACAAAGGCATAGAGGACGGACAAAAAACGATAGACAGCTCAAAAGAACAGCTGAATAATGCAAAGGAAGAACTGAAGAACTCTAAAGCTGAGTTTAACCGACAAATAACAGAAGCACAAAAGCAACTAAATCAGGCTGAGCGTGAGTATAACAGCGGCCTTGAGGAGTATAACAGGGGACTTACGGAATTTAAACAGCAAACGCTTCCTGCAAAAGCAGGGATAGAACTTTTAAAAATAGAGTATGATAACACACGAAATCGCTTTGAGAATTTCACAAAGCCCGAGTGTGAACAACGTATTACCGATTGTAATTCCGTAATTGAGAATGCGAACAATGAGATAGCAGATTTAAACTCAGAACTGGAACAGACAGACAGTTATGCACGCAAAGCAGTAATAAGGGTAGAAATATCGGCAAGAAATACGCTTATAAAAACTACAACGAATACGCTTGAACGATATACAAAAAGACTAAATGACGGACAAAACGATGTAGATACTAAGAAAGCCGCATACGAGGACGCACAAAGACAGTTTGACGAGCA
>ONAH01000181.1 GCA_900315715.1 uncultured Eubacteriales bacterium | reverse complement strand
GTAATAGCATGTTCGGCAGGCAACCACGCTCAGGGCGTTGCGCTTGCGGCATCAAGAAACAAGATTAAGTCCGTAATCTGTTTGCCGGACGGTGCGCCTATCTCAAAGGTAGAGGCAACAAGAGCCTACGGAGCACAGATAGAGCTGGTAAACGGTGTGTATGACGACGCATATGCTCATGCACTGAAGCTGAAGGACGAACTTGGACTTACATTTATTCACCCGTTTGACGATGATTATGTAATCGCAGGACAGGGAACGATCGCACTTGAGATACTCAATGACAATCCGAACGTTGAGGCGATAGTTGTACCTGTTGGCGGCGGCGGACTTATCTCCGGAATAGCATATACGGTAAAAACACTCAGACCTGATGTAAAGGTATATGGTGTTCAGGCAACAGGCGCACCGTCAATGGTAAATTCTCTTAGTGAGGGAAAAATACTGACACTTGACGGAGTAAAGACAATTGCAGACGGTATCGCCGTAAAACAGCCCGGTACAAATACATTTGATATATGCAGCAAGTACGTTGACGAGATAGTTACGGTAACCGACGATGAAACCGCAACCGCTATACTTACACTTATGGAGAAGCAAAGACTTGTAGCAGAGGGTGCAGGTGCAGTATCCGTTGCGGCAGTAATGTTCGACAAGCTTCCTGTAAAAGGTAAGAATACTGTATGTATCGTATCGGGCGGTAATATCGACGTTACGATACTATCAAGAGTAATCGACAGAGGACTTTTGAAGTCGGGCAGATTGTGCAAGCTGTCAATAGAACTTACGGATAAACCCGGCCAGCTCAGAGATATATCGACAATTATTGCGTCTTACGGTGCAAACGTAGTATCCGTAAACTATGAGCATGCAGGAAAGGGTACGGACGTAAACAGCTGTATTATCAATCTGGAGCTTGAAACAAAGAACAAAGAACATATTAAGCAGGTTAAAGACGGACTGACACAGAACGGATTTAAACTGATGTAAGGATATAACAAATTATGAAAATAGGATTTTTTAGAGGAAAATATGCGTATCTAAGTAATTTCTATGAAGCCCCTGTCGAATATGACGGACTTGTATATCAGAACAGTGAGGCGGCTTTTCAGGCACAGAAATGTATCGACAGAAAAGACAGAGAGATGTTTACGCGGCTCAATCCATCGGAGGCAAAGAAAGCAGGACGAAAAGTACAGCTTCGTAAGGATTGGGAAGAAGTAAAAATCTCCGTAATGACGGAGATTGTACGCGCAAAGTTTTTTCAAAATTCCGAACTTGCCGAACTGCTTATGGCAACGAACGACGCATACCTTGAAGAAGGAAACACATGGGGAGATAAAATCTGGGGAACTGTAAACGGCCAGGGAGCAAATAATCTTGGCAAGATACTAATGCAGATAAGAGATGAGCTTTCAAAAAGAGATAACAATTCTGCAAATCAGGAATAAAGTTTTAGAAAACAGCATATTTTACTAAAACTCTCCTCAAGCGTGCGAACAAATTTATATAAAACTATTTACAATAAATCGGTAAAGCGTTATAATAATTAGTAAACATAAAATTTAGTGAAAGAGGCGTAAATTATGGCAGAAATCATTTATACAAAGAATGCTCCCGATGCAATCGGACCATATTCACAGGCAGTCAAGGTGGGAACACTCGTCTTTACATCAGGTCAGATAGCTATCAACCCCGCAAGCGGAAACGTAGAGGCTGATACTATCGAGGCTCAGACTGAACAGGTTTGCAAGAATCTCGGTGCTGTTCTGACTCAGGCGGGCACATCCCTTGACAAGGTAATAAAAACTGTCTGTTTCCTGGCTGATATGGGTGACTTTGCGAAGTTCAACGAGGTTTATGGCAAATACTTTACATCTAAGCCTGCTCGTTCATGCGTAGCCGTAAAATCTTTACCGAAGAATGTACTGGTAGAGGTAGAGGCAATTGCAGAAGTTTGATTTGCACATGAGAGTCAGAAACGTGGAATCGGAACAATGTCCGGCATAAGCACAACGCTTTGACACTATAACCGATATTCCTGCCCCGCTGACTGCTCATTTCTCATAAAACAAACGACAATAATAACAAAGGATCGTGAAATGATATGAAGTTGAATGGTTCGGAAATATTGGTACAGGTACTTCTCGAAAACGAAGTAGATACTATCTTCGGTTATCCGGGTGGTGCGGTACTCAATATCTATGACGCATTATATAAAAATCAGGATAAAATAAAGCACTATATTACTGCTCATGAGCAGGGTGCTTCTCATGCAGCGGACGGCTATGCACGTGCAACAGGTAAGACAGGCGTTGTTCTTGCAACAAGCGGCCCCGGTGCGACTAACCTTGTTACGGGTATCGCAACTGCATATATGGACAGTGTTCCGATGGTTGCTATCACGGGTAATGTAGGAACATCTCTTATAGGACGTGACAGCTTTCAGGAGGTTTATATCACGGGTATAACAATGCCTATTACAAAGCATAACTTTGTAGTAAGAGATATAAAGGACCTTGCCGATATTCTTCGTAAGGCTTTCAAAATTGCAATAAGCGGCAGACCAGGTCCTGTACTTGTAGATATTCCGAAGGATATAACTGCTGCCGTTACGGATTATGAGCCTCAGCCGAAGCAGACTGCCGTAAAGTACAACTTTGATGAGGTAAAAAATCTTGAAGAAGTTGCAGAGATAATCAACAACGCAAAGAAGCCTGTTATATTCTTTGGCGGCGGTGTAAAGAATTCGGGTGCGGGCGAAATAATCAAGAAAATTGTAACAAAAGCAAATATCCCTGCTACACATACGATGATGGCTGCAGGCGTATTGCGTTACGATATGCCCGAAAACCTTGGTCTGCTTGGAATGCACGGTTCTGCCGTAGCAAATAAGACAGTAAACGACGCAGATGTAGTGTTGACTATTGCAAGCCGTTTTTCTGACAGAGTTGCACTAGCTCCGGATAAGTTTGCAAAGAGAGCAACAATGATACATATAGATATCGATTTAAGCGAAATCGACAAGAATGTTAAGTCCGATTATCATCTCATAGGCGATGCAGAGGATATTCTGTCAAAGCTTGAGGGACTAATTAAGGAGAACAGACACGACGAATGGTTTGAAACTATCAATTCGTATAGACGTGACATTCCGTATTCGGTAGGAGACGGAAAACTTCACCCGAAGCAGGTAATGGATATTATCAGCGAATTAGCAGGTGAGGACGGATTGTATGTAACAGATGTAGGACAGCACCAGATGTGGGCAGCTCAGTATCTGCACCATGTAAAGGCTGAGAACTTCCTCACGAGCGGCGGCCTTGGTACAATGGGATACGGTTACGGCGCAGCTATCGGCGCTCAGATAGGAACAGGCAGAAGTCATGTATTCCATATTACGGGCGACGGTTCTTTCCACATGAATATGAATGAGGCATGTACTGCTGTTTCGTACGGTTTGCCGGTTATTTCGGTATGTCTTAACAACAGGGCATTGGGCATGGTAAGACAGTGGCAGACTGTTTTCTATGGCAAGAGATATTCTCAGAGTGAGCCCGACAGAAAGACAGATTATGTAAAGGTTGCAGAGGGATTCGGTGCAAAGGGATATTCCTGCTCAACGGCAGATGAGTTCAGAGCAGCTTTGGAGGACGCCATGAAGAGCGGCGGCCCCGCATGGATAGAGTGTAATATCGACAGAGAAGAGAAAGTTCTTCCGATGATACCGGGCGGCGGTACTGTTGATGATATAATGTATGAATAAGGAGGTAAGATGTTATGAAAAAGACATATCTGAGTATTCTTGTAGATAACCATCACGGTGTGCTGACAAGACTTTCTTCATTGTTTGATCAGAGAGGCTTTAATATAGACAGTCTTACCGTTTCGACAACAAATGATGAATCTCTTTCAAGAATTACGATAGCTACAACCGGCGATGAGGGTGAAATCCGCCAGATCGTAAATCAGACAAGAAAGCTTGAGGAGTACGAGGGTATTTTTGAGATAAACCCTTCCGACAGCCTGATAAGAGAGCTGCTTCTTGTAAAGGTAGCAAGCGACGCAAGCAACAGAAGCAGTTTGCTTGATCTTGCAACGATATACAAAGCTAAGATAATAGATATTTCAGAGGGAAGTATTGTGTTTGAGGTTACAGGAAAGCCTGCAAAAATTGACTCTTACATCAATAATCTTAACAAAGAATATTGTATTCTTGAAATGTGCCGTACAGGTGCAACTGCTCTCCAGCGTGGAGAAGTAAGAATGGAGAAATAATTACTAAAGTGTGGAGTTTGGAGAGAGGAGTTAATGTATTCAGATTAATTCCAAACTCTTAACTCCTCATTGTTCATTATATAATAAAACGGAGTGATTGATATGAGAAGTGATAATGTAACAAAGGGCGTTGAGCGTGCTCCGAACAGAAGCTTGTTCTATGCAATGGGATATACAAAAGAAGAGATTGACCGTCCGCTTATAGGTGTAGTATCGGCACACAGTGAGATAGTTCCGGGCCATATGCACCTTGACAAGATAGCAGAGGCTGTAAAAGCAGGTGTAAGACTTGCAGGCGGTACTCCGATAATGGTTCCTGCAATAGGCGTATGTGACGGTATAGCTATGGGACATATTGGAATGAAGTATTCTCTTGCGTCCCGTGAGCTTATAGCAGATTCTGTTGAAACGATGGCAACTGCACATCAGTTTGACGGACTTGTACTTATTCCTAACTGCGATAAGATAGTACCGGGTATGGTAATGGCGGCTGTAAGAATGAACATTCCTGCGGTAGTATGCAGCGGCGGTCCGATGCTTGCAGGTACGTTTGAGGGAGAGGAGATTTCTCTTTCAAAGATGTTTGAGGCGGTAGGTTCATATAAAGCAGGACTAATAAACGAATGTCAGCTTTCAGAGTGTGAGCACGGGGCTTGCCCAAGCTGCGGTTCATGTGCGGGAATGTACACTGCAAACAGTATGAACTGTCTGTGCGAATCGTTAGGTATCGCACTCCCCGGAAACGGCACTATTCCTGCGGTTGTATCGGGAAGAATAGCACTTGCAAAGCATGCAGGTATGGCTATAATGAACCTTGTTAATAACGATATTAAGGCAAGAGATATTATAAACGAGAAGTCAATTCGAAACGCACTTGCGTGTGATATGGCACTTGGCTGTTCGTCAAACAGCGTACTTCATCTGCTTGCTATTGCAAACGAGGCAGGAGTTGAGCTTAATCTCAACCTGTTCAACGAGATGAGTGCAAAAGTTCCGAACCTCTGTCATCTTGCACCGGCAGGTCCTACACATATGCAGGATCTCAACAATGCAGGCGGTGTACCGGCAGTTCAGGCAGAACTTGCGAAGAAGGGACTTATCGACCTCAGCCTTATCACTGCAACAGGAAAGACTGTCGGCGAGAATATTAAGGGTGCGTATGTTAAGGATACAAACGCTATCAGAACTATTGATAATCCTTACAGTGAAACAGGCGGAATTCAGATACTCTGGGGCAACCTTGCAGAGAACGGCTGTGTAGTTAAGAGAAGTGCCGTAGCGCCTGAAATGCTTTGTCACAAAGGCCCCGCAAGAGTGTTCAACTCTGAAGACGAGGCGATAGAGGCAATATATAACTCAAAGATAGTTGACGGCGATGTTGTAGTTATTCGTTACGAAGGTCCAAAGGGTGGTCCGGGAATGAGAGAAATGCTCAACCCGACAAGCGCACTTGCCGGAATGAAGCTTGACAAGACAGTAGCACTTATTACGGACGGACGTTTCTCAGGTGCAAGCCGTGGTGCGTCGATCGGTCATGTTTGCCCGGAGGCAGCAGACGGCGGTGTTATCGGACTTGTTGAGGAGGGAGATATCATCAGCATAGATATCCCGAATGCGTCTATTACACTTGAGGTATCCGATGAAGAACTTGCAAAGCGTCGTGCAAACTATACTGCACCGAAGCCGAATATTACATACGGTTGGCTTGGCAGATATTCGAAGCTTGTTAGTTCCGCGTCAAAGGGTGCTGTAATGAAGTCGTTTGATGAGATCTGATATAGTATGATATATTACAACAGGGGGAGGTTTCCCCCTGCTTTTTTTTTGAAAAAATCAAATGTTAATATGTTTTGTCAAAAATATAAAATTGGTTGAATAAACGAATATCAGTCAATATTTTTAATAAATTATTGACATCAAAGCATTAATAATGATATAATTTTGCTAAATATATATTATTGTTTGGAGTGTCTTTATGAAAAAAATAATTGTGGGCTTTATTGCAGTTTCGATAGCTTTGTCGATGTCTGCGTGTCAGGCGCTTAACAGTACGGTTACGGAATCGGAAAGTGTACAGGAGGAAACAAAAGCCGAAACACAACCGTATTCATATGAGGGTATCACGCTTGATTTTCCCGTAGGATATACGTTTACGACGTTAGACGACGGAAGCGTTATGGCGCAGTTCGGGGAAAAACAAAATGTGACACAAGTAATAACATTCGGAAAGTTCGACGGCAAATCTGAACCGATGACACAGGAAGCTATTCAGAATAGTTTTATGGAAAATCTTAAGAAAAATGCCGATAGTATCAGCGAAATGAAGGATTTTACAGAGTATCAGGTAGATGGATATGTTGCACAAACCTTTAGATACGATTATACTCAGAAGGGTGTTACGATCAACTATATTCAGGATAATGTATATTTAGATGATAAAGTGGTGTGGATTTCGTTGGGGGCTACGAACAGCAACGATTTTTCCGCAGTGGAAAAGATACATAACTCTCTCAGAGTAAAAGGGTGATGTATCAACTATTGTTGACATTATGCATGATTAAATGATATAATAATACAAATACAAATAGGAGGTTATTGTTTTGAAGAAGTTTGTTGTATGTGCAATCACATTGGCATTGGTTATGTCTTTTGCCGGCTGTCAGAAACAGCCTGTTGAAAACGGATCTACTGTAAGTGCCAGAGGGCCTATGGTGAGTGAGGGAACAAGTTCTGTTGAGTTAACTTCACAAGATGAGAATAGCGATGCGTTCTCTATGCCGTCAGTACCGGATATTTCAATTAGTCAGCCGGAGGTTAGCGTTGTTCCGAAGCTGAATACAAGCAATCCGTTCGGTGAGAAGCCGGAAAGTAAAGTTGAAAGTATAACAGAAAGCAAAGAAGAAAGCAAAGAAGAAAGCAAACCGGAAAGTAAGGAAGAAAGCAAAACGGAGAGTAAATCGTCAACAGGCGGTACGTCGGATGAAGTTGCAGACAACGGTAATTATATATATGAAGGTGTGAGCATTGATCTGCCGGCAGGTTATCATATCAGCAGCGATTCAAGCGGTACAATAATCACAGTTCCGGGGGATTACCCGAATACAAACCAGAATGTAACTTTTACTAAGTCCACAGGACAAATGACACATATTACAAAAGAGGAAATTGATTCGATGTATAAGGATATCTTTGACGGCTTTAGCGGCTGCAAGGAGTTTAACGAATATACTATCGACGGATATGACGCTCAGTATTTTTCTTACGATGTAAAAATGAGCGATATCTCTCTTAATATGGCTCAGTTAGCGATATATTTGGATAACAAAGCGGTAATTATTACATTTACTTCAGAGGTAGGAGAAGATTTCTCCGTTCTGAAAACTGCTGCCGATTCCGTAAAAGTATTATAATCAGCGACGCACCGCATGACAGTGAATTTTTGGCACCTGCAACTTGCATGAGGGTGGTCAGGGGTTAAAAATATGGTTTATTGAAATACAAACGCTCTCCGACTTTGTCGGGGAGTTTTTTTGCATAAAATGAGAGGTTTGCTTGATAATGTTAAGATAGTGTAAATTTTTGAGAAAATTCTTCTTTGTTATAAAAATGACAGATAGGTAATATGAAAAATTCATAAAAAAGAGTAAAAAAACGGCGTAAAATTCATTTTTAGAATTAAATATTAAATAATATTAGTAAAATTACAACAAAAATTTTTTGTAAAACCCCTTGTTATATTTTAAAATTATCGAAATTTTGTTGTAAGGCTGAGAAATTTCGATATATATTTGTAATTTTGGTATGTTTGTGTTAAAATAAAACAGTGTAAAGATTTAGGAAGTGTGTTTTTCTTGGAATACAGCCACGAGAGGAGTCAAATTATGGTACAGATAGCGGTTATGGGTCATGGTGTAGTGGGCAGCGGCGTTACGGATATTCTGCTTAACCACTGTGACGAAATAGCGAAAAAGGTTCAGGAAGAAATATACATTAAAAAGGTTCTGGATCTCAGGGATTTCCCTGACAGTCCGATAGCAGACCGTTTTACAAAGAGTTTTGAGGAGATTATTGAAGATGACGACATAAAGATCGTTGTTGAGGTTATGGGCGGAATAAATCCGGCTTATGATTTTGTAAAGAGATGTCTTCAGAGCGGTAAGAGCGTAGTTACGTCAAATAAGGAACTTGTTGCGTCAAAGGGTGCGGAACTCCTGAAAATTGCGGAGGATAATAACCTGAATTTTCTCTTTGAGGCAAGTGTTGGCGGAGGTATTCCGATAATTCGTCCGCTCAATCAGTGCCTTTCAGCAAATGTTATTGATGAGATAGACGGTATTCTCAACGGTACAACAAACTTTATTCTTACAAAAATGATAAAAGAGTCAATGTCTTTTGAGGACGCACTTGCACTTGCTCAGAAGCTTGGCTACGCAGAGAGAAACCCCGCAGCCGATGTAGAGGGACACGATGCGTGCAGAAAGATATGTATTCTTGCTTCTCTTATTTTTGGCAAGCACGTTTATCCCGAAGCTGTACATACCGAGGGAATAACAAAGATAACTCTCAACGACGTAGGATATGCAGAGGCATGGGGCGGAGTAATCAAGCTTATCGGTTCTGTGAAGCTTACGGACGGCAAGCAGGAGATAATAGTTGCCCCGATGTTTATAAGGAATGATTGCCAGCTTGCAAATGTTGACGATGTATTCAACGCAATTCTTGTAAAGGGCGACGCAACCGGAGAAGTAGTGTTTTATGGCAAGGGAGCAGGAAAACTCCCGACAGCAAGTGCGGTAGTTGCAGATGTAATGGACTGTGTTAATCACATTGAGCAGAGAAGAAACATATACTGGGAAGATTCCGATAACAGAGATATACTCCCGTTTGAAGAAACAAAGTATGCTATGTATGTTCTTGCCAATACAGAAGACAAGGCGGCAGCACTTGAAAAAGCAGAAAAACTGTTCGGTAAATGTGATGTTATCATTAAAAACGACGCAGACGAAAAGGAACTTGCATTTGTAACACCGGTAATGAAGTTTGCGGATTTTGAGAAAGCGTACGCACAGTTAGCAGACAGCACAGTTCAAACAGTGACCGCAATTAGAATAGCTGAAATATAAGTAAGGTTTGAGGATAAATGATAAAAATAGAAATCCCTGCAACAAGTGCAAATCTTGGTTCGGGCTTCGACAGTCTTGGAGTAGCACTGAATTTATATAACCATGTATGGATGGAAGAAGCAGATGAGATAGATATTACATCAAAGGACGATATACAGGTTCCGACAGACGAAACCAATCTGATATACTGGTCTGCCGAAAGGCTCTACAAAGAGTGCGGAAAGGTACTGCCGGGGCTTCGCATTATACAGGAAAACAACATACCGATGACAAGAGGATTAGGAAGTTCGTCGGCATGTATCGCAGCGGGACTGATAGGAGCAAACAGGTTTTTGGGAAGTCCGCTAAGCAAGCATGACCTTGTGAATCTTGCTTGTAAAATAGAGGGACACCCCGACAACACAACCCCCGCACTGTTGGGAGGTCTTGTTACAACCGCAATGGAAAACGGCAAGGTTTACAGCGTGAGTGTGCCCGTTGCAAAGAATATCAGGTTCGGGGTGTTTATACCGCCGTTTGAGCTGAAAACAGAGGTTGCAAGAAAAGCTCTCCCGAATGAATATACAAGAGAAAATGCGGTGTATAATTTATCAAGGAGTTCACTGATGACAGCGGCGCTTTTTTCGGGTAGTCTTGAAAATCTCAGAGTAGCGGTTCAGGACAGCATACACCAGCCGTACAGAAAGAAGTTTATCAACGGAGTAGAAACTGTATTTCGCATGAGTTATGAGCTTGGTTCATACGGTACTTATATAAGCGGAGCAGGGCCGTCTATAATTGCAATAATTGACGATACTCTTGAGGAAACATTTAATCAATACGCAATTCCGCATTTGGAGAGCAGGGGCGTCAAAGATTGGCAGTTCCGCCTGCTGAATGCAGACGACACAGGAGCAAGAGTATATATAGAATAACTTATCAATAATTATCATATTATAAAGAGGAGTTTTTACAATGAGCTTAATTGTTCAAAAATTTGGAGGCAGTTCGGTTGCAAACGCAGAGCGTGTATTCAATGTCGCAAGAATAGTAACCGACACTTACAAGCAGGGCAACAGCGTAGTAGTTGTTGTATCTGCACAGGGCGACACAACAGATGATCTTATCGAAAAGGCAAAGGAGATAAACCCAAACGCTTCAAAGCGTGAAATGGATATGCTCCTGTCATCTGGAGAGCAGATTTCAATCTCACTTCTTGCAATGGCGATTGAGAAACTTGGATTTCCGGTAGTATCACTATTAGGCTGGCAGGCAGGTTTCCGCACATCATCAGCATATACAAGTGCAAGAATAAAGAGAGTAGTTCCCGATAGAATACAGAAGGAACTTGACAAGAGAAACATTGTTATTGTTGCAGGTTTCCAGGGAATTAACAAGTATGACGACGTTACAACACTTGGCAGAGGCGGTTCAGATACAAGTGCTGTTGCGATTGCAGCAGCAATGCATGCAGATCTCTGTCAGATCTACACAGATGTAAAGGGTGTTTATACAGCAGATCCAAGAAAGGTTCCTAATGCAAGAAAACTTTCAGAGATCTCATATGATGAGATGCTTGAGCTTGCAACGTTAGGTGCACAGGTACTCAACAACCGTTCGGTTGAAATGGCTAAGAAATATAATATAGAATTAGAGGTATTGTCCAGCTTAGAGAAAGAGCCCGGTACGATAGTTAAGGAGGTAACAAAAATGGAAAAAATGTTAATCAGTGGTGTTGCAAAGGATACAGAGGTTGCTCGTATTTCGATAATCGGTTTACCGGACAGACCGGGCCTTGCATTTAAGGTATTCTCAAAGGTATCGGCAGCAAATATAAATGTAGATATTATCCTCCAGTCTATCGGTCGTGACGGCACAAAGGATATCGTATTCACAGTAGCACAGGATAAGGCAGAGGAAACAGAGAAGATTCTCAGAGATTATCTGATTCCGCTTGGAGCAAAAGAAGTATCTGCTGATACAAGCGTTGCAAAGGTATCTATCGTTGGTGCAGGTATGGAGAGCCACGCAGGTGTTGCAACAAAAATGTTTGAGGCACTTATGGACGCACAGATCAACATCAGAATGATTTCTACAAGTGAGATTAAGGTATCGGTTCTTATCGCAGAAGAGGACGCTGATAATGCTGTAAAGGCTATCCATGAGAAGTTCTTTGACTAATAACAAACGAAAAATTATATATACTTGAGTTAAAAAAACACACAGCTTTGCAGATGTTTGCAGCTGTGTGTTTGGTTTTTATCGGGAAGAAGAGATAAAAATAAGGACGGGAATTTTTAAATCTCAATATTTAAGCCGGGGTATAGGTTATAACAATGCTTCCGTCGGAAGAAAGTTCGTTGCAAAAAGATTGACAAAAATGCATAAAAATGTTAAGCTGAATATATTAAAAGGAGGGAGAACCATGAAAAAAATTCTCATTTCTGTACTGGCTGCTATTATTGCATTGAGCGTGGCTGTTATTCCGGCTGAATGCATATCGACTGAGAAATGTGGTGTTAATGCATCGTTTGTGGAGTATGCTGAGGAATATTTTGCAATAAATGCAAAGCGTGGCGATACAATTGAGGTAGTGACCACTGTGAAAAATGCTAAACTTGTATCGGGCTTGCTTGTAAAAATGACTTATGACACAAATATGCTCAGTTATGACAGTTATGAAAAAACTAAGCTTGGACGTACTATCGTTATCGCAGACGAAACGAACCATGTATCATGGAGTATTATGTTTCCGGCAAAGGGTACAGATATTGATAATGAAACCGAAGTCAATGTAATAAGGTTTAAGGTGCTTTCTGACATATCCTCCGAAGAACAATGCTTGTCGTGTAGGATAGAGGAGTTTTACGACACATCGTCTGTTGAACTATCCCGCTCATCTATTGATTTATCATGCAGGGTTATCAAAAATACCGAATCGGTTTTGCTTGGTGACGCTAACGGTGACGGAAAAGTGTCTAACGCAGATGCACTTGCAATAGTACGACATTCCATAAAAGCTTCTATGCTTAATGACGACAGAGTGAAACTCTGCGATGTAAACTCCGACGGTAAAGTTACAAATGCAGACGCTTTGCAGATAACCCGATACTGTATCGGCTATAAATCAAAATATCCGATAGGACAGCCGTTTGTATAAAGAAAGAAATGTAAAATTCATAAAAAATTTTTATTTTATGTATTAACAAATCAGTACGGATGTAATATAATAGTAACAGCATAAGCAATAATACGATAAACGGTTTTTACCTTCTTTCTGTTTGTCGGGATTGTTTTTTGCGTGGCTGTTTCATAACTTTAAATGCGTTGAGCGGGAGAAGTAGGTTAGTACGAGACGACAGAGATGAAGTATCACGGGCTGAGAGTGCTTCACGAAAAACGGCTTTCCGAAATGCACCCGTTAGCACAGGAGAGGAACAATGTGAGTATTCTCCTGCGTGTGGCTTGCGTTACAGAGCCGACGAGGGCAGAGTTTGTTTGCTAAAAATGGGTGGAACCACGGCAGTGCCGTCCCTGAGAGGACGGTGCTGTCTTATTTTTTTATAAAGGGTGATTGATATGAGAATTTTTAACACGCTTACAAGACAAAAGGAGGAACTTGTTCCAATAAAGGAGGGTGAGGTTCGTATATACGCCTGCGGCCCTACTGTGTATAATTTTATACATATTGGAAATTCACGTCCGATATGCGTATTTGATGTTTTGAGGAGATACCTTGAGTATAGAGGAAATAAAGTTATTTTTGTACAGAACTTTACAGATATAGACGATAAGATAATTAACCGTGCCAACGAAGAAGGCACTGATTATATGACTGTATCCGAAAAATATATTGCTGAATATAAAACAGATGCAAAGGGGCTTAATGTAAGAGAGGCTACCGTTCATCCAAGAGCAACAGAGAATATTGATGAAATCATTTCTATTGTATCTACGCTGGTTGAGAAGGGCTATGCATACAGAGCGGAGAACGGAGATGTGTATTTCAGAACAAATAGGTTTGAAGAGTACGGTAAATTGAGCCACCAGCCGCTTGACGACCTGAAAGCGGGTGCAAGAATATCTGTCGGAGAAATAAAAGAGGATCCAATGGATTTCGCCGTATGGAAAGCCGCAAAGCCTAACGAACCGTATTGGGATTCGCCTTGGAGCAAAGGCAGACCGGGATGGCATATCGAATGTTCCGCAATGGCAAGAAGATATCTGGGCGAAACGATAGATATTCATTGTGGCGGTCAGGACCTTGTGTTCCCTCACCATGAAAACGAGATTGCACAGAGTGAGTGCTGCAACGGTGTTCCGTTTGCTCATTACTGGATGCATAACGGATATATTAACGTAAACAATGAGAAGATGTCAAAATCTAAGGGTAATTTCTTTACTACAAGAGATGTTGCCAAGGAGTATGGATACGAACCTATAAGATATCTGATGCTGTCGTCACATTACAGAAGCCCGATTAATTACAGTATAGAGATAATAGAGCAGTGCAAGTCGGCCCTTGAACGTCTTTATAACTGCCGTGACAATATCCGCTTTATGCTTGAAAAGTCACAGGGCGAACTGAAAGATTCGGAGAAAGAAATCGTATCTGGTTTTGAAAAATACAGAGAGAGATTTATAGAAGTTATGGACGATGACCTCAATACCGCCGATGCAATATCTGTACTGTTTGAGTTGGTAAGGGAGATAAATACTGCACTTGCGGGTGAACCGTCAAAGGCACTTGTTAATGCTGCTCAGGAAATATTTACGGAACTTACAGAGGTATTGGGCCTTGTGTATGTTGATAAGGAAGATACACTTGACGAGGAGATCGAAAACCTGATTGCTCAAAGAACCGCAGCCCGTAAAAACAAGGACTGGGCAACAGCAGATAAAATCAGAGATCAGCTAAAAGCTATGAACATAGTTCTGGAGGATACTCCTCAGGGAATAAAGTGGCATAGAGCATAAAATATACAAAGCAGTTCTTTTGTAAGAGCTGCTTTTTTGTGTTGGAATAAACAGGGTTTAAGATAGATATTACCCAAAATTAAAAAAGTGTTGGTAATATTAAATCAAGATTAAAAATTACTTAATAAAATTTAATAAAAATATGTTTTGACATTACGAATAAAATGTGATATTATATGAACAGATACAGTTGGTAATTAACTGTAAATTAGTATAAAAAAAGGAGGGCATGAAAATGTTTGATATACCCATGAAAACTTCCGGTGCGATGAGTTCCGATTCGCTGCTTTCTTTGAATCAGACAGCAAGTGCAGGGTTGCCGAATAATAATATCGGTGCAGCTCCAATGCAGCAAAACAATTACAACGCACAGCAGGGTTTTCAGAATAATATGAATTATGGTCAGCCACAGCAGGGCGGCTTTAATTCGGGTATGGTAGCTCAGCCAATGCAGAACAATTTTCAGCAGCCAATGCAGAATACTCAGCCACCTGCTCCAAAAGAAAGACCAAAGGGTAACGGCGTACATTTAAAGAAGGGTCAGAAGATTTCGCTTTCACAGATGAATCCACAGCTTTCTCAGATACAGGTTTGCTTAGGTTGGGATATACTCAATCAGGCATGCGACCTTGACGCCTCTGCTTTTATGCTTGGTGCGGATAATAAGGTTGTAGGCGATGATTGGTTTGTATTCTACGGTCAGCCGACAAGCCCCGACGGAAGTATTACACACTCCGGTGACAGCGATGGTTCAGGCGTTGGAGATGATGAGGTAATCACAATCGATCTCAAGAAGATCAGCCCGAACGTTCAGAAGATTGCGTTCGTTGTAACTATCAACGAAGCATTGGAGAAACACCTTAACTTTAGCATGGTACAAAATGCTTATGTAAGGGTTGTAGATAAGTCGGATAATAAGGAACTTGTTAAGTTTATGTTAACAGATTATTTTGCTACTGTTACATCAATGGTAGTAGGAGAGCTTTATAACAAGGGTGGTCAGTGGAGATTTAACCCAGTAGGCAACGGTTTTGCAGAAGATCTTGCAGGCCTATGCGGCGTATATGGAGTTAATGTAGCTGATTGATAAAGAATAACTATTTTGGATAATTAAAGGAGAGATTTAAAATGCTTAAGTTAGAAACAGTAAATGAGTTGACTCTGAAAGTAACTTCTCAGGGCGGCGGCGATATACTATTTACAAAGGCAGGCGCATTTATTTGCGGTGAGTGCTATGGTCAGAAAAACTATCAGTTTGAGAAGGTTCTCTTAGGACCTCAGGGCAATCCGCTTCAGGCAGCATTAGGTCAGCTTGGCAGACGCTTCACAGGTGAGAATCTTCCTCTTATGAAGGTTATCAACAGAGGCGATAACATTACATACTATGCTAATGAGGCTCAGCACGTTGTAGTTTACAACCTCAAGCAGGGTGAAACTATTTCCGTAGAGTCAGAGAATATTCTTGCATTTACATCAGATTGTAAGTACGGTATCAGATTCCTTGCTCAGGGTGTTATTTCTCAGAAGGGACTTGCAACATCTACACTTACAGGTATGGGCCCGAATGCACAGGTAGCAGTTCTTGTTGACGGTAACCCGATCGTACTCAGCAACGTTCAGAACAGATCTACTCTTGAGGTTGATCCTGATGCAGTAGTATGCTGGATAGGTAGAGATCCAAGCTTTAAGATGGATCTTTCTTGGAAGAACCTTATCGGACAGGCTTCAGGTGAGTCTTACATGTTTGAGTGGAACGGCAACAGCCCTGCAACAGTTATCATCCAGCCTATGGAGAGAGAGTCAGGCGTTAATATCGGTATGGACGGCGGTTCATCAGGTCAGAGAGCTTCAAGACAGCAGAACCAGACTCTTGGCGGTGCAGCTCAGAGCGTACAGGGTACACTCGGTCAGCTCGGCAACATGCTCGGCGGCGTAACAGGCGGTGCTGGCGGCGCAGGCGG
>ONAH01000159.1 GCA_900315715.1 uncultured Eubacteriales bacterium | reverse complement strand
TCTCGTGAATGGAGCAGATGATGGGAATCGAACCCACACGGTCAGCTTGGAAGGCTGAAGTTCTACCACTAAACTACATCTGCATTTATGTTTTGCAATCATCTCTGCAACGATATTAATTATATCACTCAATGCAGGTTTTGTCAAGTACTTTTTTATAACTTTTTTTATTTTTTTATATTTTTATTTTTTCTCTTAATTTCCGTAAATAATCCTTTTCTTCATCTTCTATTCGGTATGAATCTATACACTTTTGAATTGCCATTCTCTTAACGGTTTCGCTCACTCTATCTGATCGCAACAGCTCTTTAACCATACTTGAGTATTCTATATAAGCCGTTGCCATGAGCCATGCTTGTGCCATTTGTACATAGTATTCTTCGCTTTTAATAGCCTTACAGCGTTCAAGCACGATGTCTATGTATTCATCTGTCAAGTAATAGTTTAACATCAACACAAGCGCTACACGCTGATTCCATACGTTTTTATCCGTCACAAGCTCACCAATATAATCAAAGTATTGTGGCATGTGTTTTTTTATCCTCTTAAACATACTGCAATATCCATCACATACCGCCCAGTTATCTATATACGGAAGAAAACTTATCATAAGCTCTTTTGATTGCTCAAAACTTGTCGTTTTTATCTGAGCTGTCACATACCCTCTTATCATCACTTCTTCATAATATTTCTGTCCGCTGTTTTTTAAATAACCCTCATAATCACCTTTTAGAATTTGTTTTGCAATTTCCTTCAGCGTTGGTGTTCTTATACCAAATATTTCAAGTGATGAGTTTTTTACAATTTTGGAGTGGAAGCTTCGATATTTACTGTCTGAAAGCGTTTCAAGATACTTCAAAAATTCTGTATAATTCTCTTTTGTTATTTGTGTAAAATCCATTTTATTCTCCTACCAAAATAGACAGCATTTAAGCTGTCTATCTTTATTCTATCGTATTATCCCGTATAGCGTATTTTACTTTTTTTATGGTATCTCTTGCGTCTTTCTGAGAATGGCTCTTCTTCCACGGTATCGCAGTTATTATCCCTACAAGAGTTCCTATTCCGTATGATATATGCAATATTGGGAATATCAAAAAAAGCAACGGTTTTGTTCTATTATATCCGCCGTAGTTCATTGCGCTAATTCCTATCGCAGCGTCAAACAATACATATAAGCCTAATAACGCTATCAATAAAATTGCATTCCCTCTAAGTGCTGCAATTATTCCTACTATTATCCCCATTACAAGAGCAAATGGGGCAAAATGAAGTATTGACAGACATTTGGGGCTTACAAACAGCGTTAAGCCTATCCACAAACCGTTCGAATACTTCTGCTTTGCCATTCCACTCAACGAACCCCTTATGTACTGATTAGAGGTTATTTCAGGGCAACAGGTAAACTTGTACCCCACTTTTCTCATTCGGTAATGTATCTCGTTGTCTTCTGTTCTTCCAAGTGTTTCGTTAAATCCTCCGACTCTTGCAAAAACCGATCGTCTGTATGCTGCATGAAACAGTGAATTCAAATACTTTTTTTCCGTTTGCTGGCGTCTGTATCCCATTATGGAACTTCCAAACATACATTCCTCCGCAGCAAGCAGTGTATTATCCCAATCGGAATTACGCTGAGATATACACGGTCTGCCCCCGCCTACAATATCCTCTCCGCTTTCTATCTCTTTTATGCAATTTGAAATATAATCGTGAGGTATTCGTGCGTGCGCATCAATTCTTATTATCACATCACCGTACGCATTACTTAGTGCTGTATTCCAGCCGTGCGCCTGGTTTGACTTCTCTTGAGTACATATATGTACCCTTAGAAAATCAGAGTTGATCCTGGCAAATGACGAAAGAAGCGCAGGTGTCGTATCGGTTGAACCGTTATCTACAAATATTATTTCCGTCAGATCGTGCGGATAATCCTGGTTTGAAATATCGTCAAGAAGCCCACTTATCAGCGACTCCTCATTATAAGCTATCACACATAATGAAACTGTCATATTCAGAGGTCTGTGCCGACCGTCCCTCCTTTTGTCAGAGAAATACCGCCGTGGTTAAAGTTTTCTTCGGCACTGTCACTTAGCGTAAGCGGTTCGGCATTTTGTGCAGGTGTATAGTTTGGATTTGAGAACGCCCCTACTGTGCTGTCAGCTTTTAATGCCTCTCCTTCATTCTGAACAGGCATTACGGGAGGTGACTGAGGCATTGTCGGGTGTGACTGTTCATACTGCTCCAACAAATATTTCGCAGAAATAAAATGTGCACACGAAATATACGGCACTGCATAAAGACATGGAACTACAACAATATAGGATATTATCCACCCAATAAATGAAATTGTCAGTTTTACAAGTTTTATTACATTTCCTTTTGACGCAGCAGCACCTTTGTCAAGGCTCTCGTTCATACTCAAGCCGTCTGTGTACAACATAAGTGCAAATGTATATCTCAAGGAAAACAGGTATCCTCCAAATACTCCTATCAAGCCAACAACCATAACTATAATATCCGCATAATCTTTTTCCTCAAACAGCAAATATGCTCCTAAACACGGTAACTCAAACAAGATCAACACCGCAACACAGCTAACAATTATTCTTGTCATGAACTTTACACAATCTTTATATACATCACCTGAAGAAAAATACATGAATATTTCGTCTATCTCAGCTTTTTTCTCTTTTGCAATCGAACACATTATCCTTGCAAAGCCTGCAAACACTGGTGACAGCAGAAGAAGTCCTGCAACACCCAACAGATGAAACAATATAAAGAAAACAAGTTTTGCCGGGTTAGCTGCCACAGCAGCACCAAAGTCATCATTATCACCCATAATCTCAAATGCTGCACTTATTACAAGAATTACTGCAAGCAACACCAGGAAGGCGGTAAAAAGTGCTGTAATAGCTTTCAGCCAATTTCCTTTTAATGAATCCTTTGCCTCACTCTTTACATACTTTTCTACATTCATTATTCATGTCAACTCCTAACTGAATCAGAAATTCATCATTTCGCACATTGCCTCAAGACATATTCTGAAATGCTTAAAGAATTTTTCTTCATCAAGCGATTCGTCAGTATTATGCATTCTTGAATCATCATCAGGAAATACCGGCCCAAACGCTACACCTTTGCCTCTAAGCGTCCTTGCATATGTTCCGCCTCCTGTCGTGTATAGTTCGGGGGCTGTTCCCATCACATTTTCATACGCTTTTGACAATATCTTTACTACATCGGATTTCTCATCAAGGAAAAGAGGTTTTTCTTCGTCAATGACTTTTACTTCAAGACCCCTCTCTCCTGCCTTTTTTCTGATTTGTTCAAGAACAGTTTCACCGTTGACCGTTACAGGATAGCGAATATCAATAACGGCTTTCGATTCGTCTTTTTTTATACAAACTCTTGACAGAGTAAGTGTAAGTTCTCCGGACTCTTCATCACTCATTGACACTCCCATTGAATCCCCGTTTGTCTGATTTCCGATACAATCATCCATAAACGAAACAAGGTTTCCTACACTCTCATAACCCATTGTTTTAGACAAAAGATTCGCCAGTGCAGCCGCTGCATTCAGCCCCTTATAAGGTTCACAGGCATGTGCGGCTTTACCCTTAGCGGTTATTTTTACATCGTTTTCAGTGTTTTCAATCTTAATTTCGCCCGCATTATTCTGAACGTCTATATCTATCCTGCCACTTCCACCAACGACAGCATATGCCATATCCGGAACTACATTATTCGCACTGCCTGCATAAAAGCTTATCAATTTACCGTTATTTAATAATGGATCTGATATTTCAAGATGATATATACCTTTTTCGCCTTTGCATATTCCATATTCAGAGTCGGGAGTAAAGCTAATATCCGGAACAGGCTCTTGAGAAAAATATGTTTCCATATCCTTCATACCTATTTCTTCTGATGTTCCAAAAATAACTCTTACTCTGTTACCGGTTATTCCGCACTCTTTTAACGCACGCAAACAATACAATGCACACAATGCCGATCCCTTATCGTCTGCAACACCTCTGCCGTACATTCTGCCGTTTTTCCTTGTGAGTGCAAACGGTTCACAGCTCCAGTCTTCCGCTTTTGCAGGAACAACGTCAAGGTGAGTGAGAACTCCACAGATCTTTTCTCCCTCTCCGTACTCAGCGTGACCTGCTGTATTATCTATATTCTTCGTTCTTAAGCCAAAACTTTCCGCCTTTCTGAGCATCCAGTTGAGAGCCTGCTGAGGGATTTTATCTCCCTCGGCAGACACCGAACGTATTGACAATAGTTCATTCAGATCATTGAGAAATTCTTCCTTGTACTCCTCAATCACTTCATCGAATTTTTTCATATAATCAACCCTTTCCAAATCATACACTTGATACCGAATTAATCTTTCTTATCAAGTGTCGCAGTTTTCCCCTTCTTAATCTTCGCTTTTTTATCCGCTTTGGTTTCCTCAGAGGGTTCTGTGCTTTCTTCCGCTTTGGTTTCCTCAGAGGGTTCTGTGCTTTCTTCCGCTTTGGTTTCCTCAGCAGGTGCTGTGTTTTCTTCCGCTTTGGTTTCCTCAGCAGGTGATGTGATTTCTTCCGCTTTGGTTTCCTCAGCAGGTGCTGTGCTTTCCTCAGTTGTAATATCATCGGCCACCGGTGACATTTTATACTTTTTCTTCATAGGCTTTCTGCCTACAACAAGATTACGGTATCTGTCGCCAAGTTCGTCTGCCGAACCTATTGCGTAAACCTTATAGCTCTTTTTAAGACGCAGTTTTGGCCCGATCAAATTCTTCTTTTTAGATATCAGCAAATAAATCACATAAATTACAATGCTTACACCCGTAACAATAAGACCTATATCAAGTCCGGGAGTTTTATACTTGAACACAATGTTGCTTGTTATTCCACCTGACACCCTTACTGCCATGAATCCTATATCAACCTTCTCTATTTCAACAGGCTGACCGTTGACCTCTGCTGACCAGCCATTCTCATATGGAATACTGAAGAATACAAGTCTATCCTTACCGGATGGAGGAGTTATCGTTGCCTCAAAAGAGCTTTTTCCGTATTTGAATGACGAACATACATTGTCCATCAGCTGTGTACAGTCAGTCTTGTAGGATTTCTCATCATACATTAAAGTCTTTAAATCCACTATATGTGTCATCATACTGCCAAACTTTTTCGCCTGATCATCTGTAAGAACGATTGCTTTCATCAGCAACAAATGACGCTTATCCTCATCAAGAGAATAATACTGATCCTCTGTAACGTACTTATCAAAATAGAATCCGTAAGGCAGATAATATTTATTCTCATAAATCTTAAAGCCGTTCTGAGTATCTATATACTTATATCCCGGCATTTTTGTTTTACCATCATCGTTTGCAAAATTATTTGAATCGGTAGAATCATCAAACAAATACTTAACAGACAACAAACTGCGTATAGCATAAACGTCTGTTTCTGGACGTGATCCTACATCTCTTGATACTCCTATCGAAGGATAAAACTCATATATCGATCCGGGTACTACACTCTGAAATGCCTGTATTGTCGGAAGCTGCCAGTACATTCCCATGTTATCCATAGAATCGTAGAAATCCACTCTCATATTTTGCAGGTCGTCATCAAGTGTAATATCTTTTCCGTTATTAAGTGCATATGGAATGATAAAGTTATCTACATCGTAGCTGTGGCTTTTTCCAAGACCTATTATATATCCCGAATATAATACCGATATTACTCCAAGACAAGCCATCGCCTTAATATAAAAACTCTTTTTATCCTTTTTAAGCATACCTATCAGTATTGTTACCAGTGCAAGCGACAACATAGATATTGCTACATATATCCAATATCTGTCACGGTAGTTTTCAAGACCTATCGATTGAACAATAGTTTCGGCGTTTTCATCTCCGTTGGGCATAGTTCCTATACCAATCGCAATCGCCACTGTAATAATTGTTGATATCGTAATCGCTTTTTTCCACTTCGTCTTTGAATTCTCAATTGCAATAACAGTTGCAAGACAAAACATTAGTGTAAGCATATAGAACCAGCGTGCGTAATATGTCATTACAAACATCTGGAATATACTGTTGAGTATCGGAACTATTGTACACAATAGCAGGAACGGCAAAAGCTTTTTAAGCCAGCCTTTGCTTTTAGACTGCAAGAATCCTATTACCCCCGTCATACCAAAAAGCGGAAGCCATGCTGCAATAGATGCCCACTTTGAGTTGGAGTCCGGAGTAAAGTTCGGTCGTGCCGGAATATCGGGCGGGAAGAACATTGATGTAATTATATGCAGATATCTCTGTTCGTTGTCATAGAGAAGCGTTCCCCAACCTACCGGAGCGTCGTTTACACGTGGGTTTTGTACTACAAACAGTACAGTTGGTACAAGTATCACAGCCGTTGCCGCAAAACCTATTACTACCTCAAATGCAAGTGCCATAAACTCTTTTGCGTTAAGTTTCCAGCAGTTCATATACATCTTCACAAACCAGTATATGATTACAAATGCTACCATTCCCACAAAGAAATAGTAGTTCACAAAACATGCCCAAAATACCGCAAGAGCTACTACTCCTCTGCG
>ONAH01000194.1 GCA_900315715.1 uncultured Eubacteriales bacterium | reverse complement strand
GCAGAGCGCATCCTTGGTAAGGATGAGGTCACCGGTTCGAATCCGGTTATCAGCTCCATATAAAAATCCGCATTGCAAGCCGTTTTTTTGAGGTTTTCGGTGCGGTTGTTTTTTGTCCGCAAAGAATTAAATCGCATTTTGATGTTTATTTGTTGTTTATTGATTAAAAAATGTTGTTTGCAACTCTTTTATTTACATAATGACAAATACTTAAAGGCTGTACACCTGTTAATTGATGTACAGCCTTTTTTTATGCCTTTTTGCGGTTTGTGTTCAGTACGGACTCCAAAGTGTTTGCGGCTTCCCTCTCTGCTTCTTCTATTGCGTGAACATACCTGTTTGTTGTTTTTAACTGAGAGTGTCCGAGCCTTGCAGCTACATTTTTGATATTAGTGCCGTTGCTTAGCAGCAGAGTGGCGGAAGTGTGGCGCAAGGCGTGAAATTTCATATGCGGCAAATTGTTTCTGTTTAAAAACTTTGTAAATTGAAGTGTGGGCGTAGTCGGGTACATTGGTTTTCCGTCTGCCTGTATAAATATCCAACTGCCGCCTTGCCACCTGTCCCATAAAGACAGCCGCAGTTCTGCCTGCTGTGCTTTATACCTTGTGAGCAGATCTATACAGTATGGCGGTATCATAATCTTGCGGCTTTTTCCTGTCTTTGTCGATTTACTTTTTATTTCGGGATCGCCTGCCAGTTTGTAATTGCTCCGGCTCACTGTAACAATCCCCGTGTTATAGTCTATATCGCCCCATTTTAGCCCGGTAAGCTCACCACGGCGGCAGCCTGTATTAAGTGCTAAATGTATTAGCAACTGGAATTGCAAAGGCTCACCGTCAAGGCAAGCGAGCATATTATTTAAATCCGCTGCCCCGAAAATATCCGTTTCTTGCTCTGCAAGTTTAGGAAGGGTGATTCTGTCACTGTCAGCCGGGTTAATTCCGATTATACCAAGCTTGTATGCGCTGTGCAGAACAGATTGTAATGCGGTGTAGTATCTTCTTACGGTAGAAGGCGACAACCTGCAGGGTGTTCCGTCTGTTCGTTCTTCCATGTTTTCCAGAGCGTTGACAAACTTTTGAACCTGCAGCGGCTTTATATCCCGTAATTTAAGGTGTCCTAACATGGGTATAACATAAATGTTGAATATCCTGTTATATTGTTCATATACCACAGGGGATAATGTGTTTTTTGCGTTCTCCAAGTACATAGGGATATAATCGGCAAGTTTAAGCCTATTGTCTGCTGCCGCTTCACCTTTTCGGCATTTTTCTTCGAACAGCACCGCCTGCCTTTGCACTTCTTTTTCAATCTGCTTTGCGGTCATGTTCGGTTCAGGCTTGTATGTCATTGTGCGGCGTATCTGCTTGCCTGTATTGTCGTAGCCGCAAGATACGGAGATCAGATAGCTGTTATTCCTCTTCTGGATTGTTGGCATACGGCTTCACGTCGTCCCAGTCGTCCCAGATGTTATCTTTCCACATTTCAAGGTCAAACACCTTCACTTTCCCTCTGTCTCTCCACTCGTTCAGGTAACTGTTTACTTTTAATAAGAAACTCTCGTTAAGCAATTCTTTGTTAAGTTGAATCACAAAAGAATTATCGCTAAACAATGATTGTGAGACAACACCTGTAAGTGTCCCCTTTGATTCATCAATATCGGCAAACAAATACATATATATCATCTTCATAAAATCAAAAAACTTTTCCTGTGATATTAAATAGTTTAACGTATCTAAAACAACAGTCGCTTCTTCTTTACATTGGGTTCTATAAAGGTCTAATCTCTCTCTTTCCTCTTGAAACGCCCATTCGTCAAATGGAATATTCCATTGTTCCCCTGTCTTGTTATAAAGCCTTTTACAAAGATCTTCATAATCCTTTTTCTTTTGTTCAAGCAATTCTTCCGGTATGTCGTTTATTATGGATTCCTCTGCAATAATTTCCTCTTTATACATAAAATGGTCGGGGATTAACTCACCTTCCTTTTGCTGAGCAATAGTATTTAATACCTGTATCGCCTTATCCGAAAGGCCAGTCATTCTATTAACACTTACGTTTTCGGTTTTTACACCTTTAAGCAGATAATCACAGGTTACCTCAAAGTATTCCGATATTTTTAACAGTGTGTCTATGTCGGGTTTTCGTTTTCCTTTTTCGTAGTATTCGAGACTTGCCCTTGAAATTTCCAAACCGTCAGCTACTTGTTGACGTGATAAGCCTCTATCGTCCCTTATCCTTGACAGCCGTTCACCGAATGTTTCTTTTTGTTGCATATAAACACCTCTATTCAACTTATTGCCTATTATTGTTGCTACCATAAAATTTAACAACAAGTAGTCTTGACTTTTTGCTTCTGTTGCTATATAATAGAGTTAGCAACAAACGTCATCAGCCTATTATTATAATAGTACACTGTTGACGATTTGTCAAGAAAAATTTTAAAGGAGGATTTTGTTAATGCTACACAACACCGACATCAGAACAAGGGCAAAGGAGCAGGG
>ONAH01000157.1 GCA_900315715.1 uncultured Eubacteriales bacterium | reverse complement strand
TCCTTCTTCGTACATTTGCTTGATGTACATTCTTTCTGCCATTTTTATCACCTTTCCGCTACCTCCTTTAGTTATGAGTTTTCAACATAACTAAAGTATAGCATTTTATTATTGGTGCTGACAATGGCTCACACCCCTGTTGGGACCTATGCACTTTTCGAGCCCTTTTTCTGTATTTTTATTTTACCATACACATATAAAGATAAGATATTGTTAATTGATTCAAAAAAGTTATGTTTTTTTATTATTTGGTTGTATGGAATAAGGTGCTATAAGATAATTGATTTTTTAGTATTAATAATAATGGATTGGATAACTTTTATATCTTATAAAGAATTAACACAATATTGATGAATTTTGCAAAATAATAGTGTATAATAACCTTATACTGTCGTAAGATGGTATAAGGTTATTGCATATGGAGGGATATTATGAGCTTGATAACAGATAAACTATCTGCAATGAAGCCTGGCAGTCGTGTTAGGTTTACAAATGTCTCAGGACAAATAGTAGATGGTATTGTTATTGAAAACGACGGGAAAGAGTCGCTGTCGGTTCAGATAACGATGACATCTACTATAAGGTATGATCAAGTTGGTACGATAGACTTGTATGACAATGATGTTATTAGTCAACCGATTGTATTACAAGATACTGCCGTTGTTGAGTCTATTGAACCAAATACAGAGCCAGAGCAGATTGATAAACCTACTAAGATAGAGATAACAAAAGTGCTTTGTGGTAAAGACGCAATATCTCGTGCTTTTAAGGCTATAGAATCCGAAGAAAAGAAGCTGCTAACATCTGCATATAACAAGTTTCAAAGTGGTCTAAAGGATCATGATAAAGCAAAATGTAAAGAAGCAATAGATCTCATAGTTCGGACTATTAAAGCAAACGCATGGGAGAACAAAAAAACAATCAATTGCTTTTTAGCGTTGCTTTATATGGCAAATGGAGAGGTTTCAAAAGCAGCGGAGTCTTTCCTTTTGGGCGGTGATGCACAGTCTGCGTATCGTGCGGCTTATAAGACTGCCGGTGACAATGACGATAAAGAGTTATATCGTTTAGCTGCGGCATTTGCTATAGTTCATTTATCCGATTGCACGAAAGAAGAGTCTGAAGAACCTTTGGAAGTTCTTAAATTAACTTCTATTTTGTCAAAGGATATTTCCGGTATTGAATATGTTTTAACAGATTTAGGCTTTGATTCCAAGCGAGATTTGATAATCAATATTCTTCGTGACATTGCAAAAAGATACTTTAAAGAAAACACTGAAGATGCGAGTCTTGACATTCTTATAAAACGTATTCGGTTGCATTTTACAGGAAGTGAAGTCGGTGAATTAGCGAGGAAGTATATTAGTCTAAAACCCATAGCACCCGATATTAAGTCCGTCGAAGAACTAAAACCGGAAATTGAAGATAGTAATGAACCGGATGTTACTAAAGAATACAACGGTAGAATAGTAAAGTACAACTATTTTGAAGAAACCGGTAAAATAGAGTGTGAAAATGGAGAATGCTATCCGTTTGATGTGAAAGATATAACCGATGTCTCATTGAAAGGACAAGTTAAAAAAATAATATCGAGAACATTCGATCCAATTTTCGTGAGGTTTATGATAACAAGGAGATTGGGTAAATATTTAGCTATATCTGTAAAACGTGGAGTGGAACCGCCGAAGGTTAAATCAGAAGTTGCAAAACCTCAAAAAAGCAGTAAAGATACTATTAGTACTGCGAATTCGCTTTATACACAGAAAAAGTATACTGAAGCTTTGGAAATCTATAAGACTCATATGGAAGATGAGGATTGGGAAAATGCGTTCTCTAAGATTATACTGTGTTATCTTGCTCTAAGTAATGAAAATGAAGAGCTTGGTTATTTGGAAGAATTGCAAGCCTTTGTTGAGAGGTATGTTGATAAAACGACCAAGCGTATGAAAACATTAGAAGCACTTCAACAGTACTACATGAAGGTAAATGATTACTCAAAAGCTATTGCGGTAATTAATGATATAATCGAGCAGTGCGATAAATTTGATCATGGACGTATTTTGCATTACTTAACATCAAAAGAACATTGTTATAAAGCTTTGCACGATTATCATTCTGCAATCAGTGAATTGTTGGATTGGCTTGAAATCGTAAAAAGGAATAGAATGAAAGAACGTCAGCAACAGCGAGATAACCTTATCTATATAGAATTAGCAGAACTGTATTTTGAAATCGGAGAT
Source organism: uncultured Eubacteriales bacterium (assembly GCA_900315715.1). Lineage (GTDB taxonomy): Bacteria > Bacillota > Clostridia > Oscillospirales > Acutalibacteraceae > RUG592. Next base: position 2,208 of record ONAH01000157.1, on the reverse strand, counting down.
TATGAAAGTGCAGAAAAATACGCAAGTCTATCTGTAGCTGTTGAGAGAAAAAGCGCTTTGCTAAAAAAGATTAACGCTAAAAGAATAGAAAGAGAGTCTTTGGATGAACTGACAGATGAGACAGACATCAGCGATGATTTGGAAGAAGAAATTGATTTGATGTCCTCTGAAACAGAAGAATCAATAGTTAGCCTTTATGAATCATATAAAGATAATGCAAGTTTTGACTCTATGTCTATTGATGATGTTTCTGTTCTTAATGTGGTGTCGGGTTTTAAATATAATCAACTATATTGTTTACTGGCATATTTAAAATCTGCGGAAGATCTTGCGAGTAATTCTCGTCTGATGAGATTGGCGGAGAATGGTGAAGTAATATATGTAGGTCATACGCTAAAAACAATTAGTAATGCGTATGCTTATGCATTCAACAGTCCATTGCTGATTTCGGAATATCTTAGTACTTCGATTATGACAGTGTTTGATGAAGCAAAAAAGTTTATTCCGACAGAATCCCCATACTTTATGGCTGCATCGGCTTTGTATACATTGTTTAATACTCCATCTACTCCGGATTATAGCATAAGTGATTTTTCTGTTGCTGTTGAAGTTTATGGTCTTGATATCAATCTCACAGAACGCTATTCTGCTTTGCTACCACTTATTAACGATTTGCTTTCTTTCCGTGAACAAACTGGGTATGGAATGGATTCATTTGCTGATTATAAAACAGGAAAAGCAGCTCTTGAAAGAATAATCGTTGAAGCTAATGATTGTCGTAAAGCTATCGATATGCGTAATGATGTTTTTGAGAGTCAGGGACAAGTTCGTCGAATGCGTGAATTTATGTTTTCTCGTGAAGATAGTGAACTAAGAATATGCTTGAACATAGCAGCAGAGAATGATATATCAAAGTACCAGTTTGTAAGAAATACAATGTCAGATTTATTTATCAGAACCGGAAGACCTGTTTCTTCCGATAATATTGATATAAAGAAAATTGATAGGTATATAGATAAATACTGGGATCGTGCTCGTGACGTTATGTATACCGAAGGAAGGCATGTTAATAGACCCTACGATAAACTAAAGAGTGGCAAACGAAGCAATGTTGTAAATGCAGTTCAGAGAATATTGTCATGTGTTTGTGACTGGCTTTCAATTACAAAACACTTAAATGACAGGGGAAGTGAGTTTGCTGAAACACAGTATAAGAGTATAGCTCCGCAAGTTATCTCAAAACTTGAGAGTATAATAAGTGTAAGTGAAGCCATTGAAGCCGAAAATGGATTTGATTGGGGAACCGAAAGTCTGCGCTTGGCGGCTATTGAACTCCTTTCAAAAATGGACGGAACATACAGTAGCAAGTCAAAAAAATATTTCTTTATTGATTTCCTTCGAGGAGAAGATATTTTACTTAACGACAGATATTTCCCCGAAACACAATCAACATTTTGCGGGATGAAGGATTTTAGTATCTTATCAAGGATAGAACGTCACGCTTCACAGGATCATCCGACTCTTCCGGAGCGTTTGTCTGAAATTCTTAGTAATGAGGAGTCTAAGCATAACTTCCGCAGCGCAAGGCTTATCAGAGCCTACGGCGAAGATATGGGAATAGAAGAGATTACAAATCATAAGGATCTTTCACAATATCTTGAGTGCTTGAAACAGGCAAGGCAACGATTTGAAACGATGTATCAGGACTTTTCTGACGAATTGGAGCTGTATGAAAGCTACGGTACACTTTCAAATTATAATGGTGAAAAAGATGGCATACTGGCTGTTGCATTTGCATGGTATCGTATAACTCGTGTTACGGGCGACTACGGTTTCTATGTTCGTTTGCTTGAGTCTATCAGAAAGACTATCTCACTGAATGCGGCAAAAAAAGGTGAAAGCCTGCTACGTCAGCTTAATGAGCTTTCGGACAAACCTGAATATGATTTCGGTATATTCAGCAAGGAGATGATAGAGAACCTTATCAATGATCAGAACTATACTTCTGCTGAATATATTATGAGCCGTATCCCTATTGGAGATGTAAATGCAATCACAGATTATTCTGCTGAACCGTTCGGATACTTTAGTGAGTTTATCAGTGAACACGCAACAAATTATCGAGCTGTTCGTGGCGCTGGACAGGATATTGCGGATACGATTTTTGAGTATTCCGGAAAGAGAGATTTGGAAAAAGCATTAATCTAT
>ONAH01000077.1 GCA_900315715.1 uncultured Eubacteriales bacterium | reverse complement strand
TGTATAGTCAAGAACATAATATCCGTGATAGGAATAGTGTGCAAAATGCGAGCCGTCATCTCCGCCGAGAAGATAGCCGTGAAGCTGTTCGTACGGTGCCGTTAGCCAGATAGCATTTACACCAAGGTCATTAAAATATCCTGCCTCGATCTCCTGTGTAATACCTGCAAAGTCGCCGCCGTGGAATGTTGCTCTGTTGTCACCGCCAACAGTTTTCATACGTCCGTACGCTCCGTCATTTGAAGTATCGCCGTTCTTAAACCTGTCGGTAAGCAGGAAGTATACAGTAGCATTGTCCCACGAGAATGTCGATGCATCTGCGGAAGATGTGTTCACTGTTACCTGAGCACCGGTTTCTGCGTTATTCTGTGTTGCTGCGTATGCAGGTGACGCAACAGATGCAAGCAATGCAACAGACAAAATCGCAGACAATAAAGCCTTTGGTTTTTTCATTTTACTCTCCCTTTCAGTAATGTTATTATGTAAATTATCTGTTCGGGGTGCAAGTTCAAGCACCCAGTTTTACTGTCTAATTTTAACATATATAATTTACATAATCAACTATCTTTTATTAATTTAATTTAAATTCGTACATTTATACATATAACCAAAAGCAAATTTAGAGAATTCTACAATATAATTCACCCAGCTTTCACACTATTTCTATTATTGCACACATACCGCCTCTTTTACCCTTTGTAGCACGGTGTGACCATATCAGATCACTGTTGCAGCGTGTGCAAACATCGCTTACCGTAATGTTGCAATCCTTTACTCCGGCTTTCAAAAGTATCTGTCTGTTTGTTTCCAAAAGATCTATCATATACTTTCCTCCGCCCTTTGGAAATACTATTTTTTCCGTTTCCAGTCCAAGTGAAATAAACCTCTTTGCCACCGGTTCATCTACCTCATAACAACATTTTGATATTGCAGGACCTATCGTCGCTTTTATGTCAGCTGGATCTGTTCCAAACTCCTCACCCATTTTTTTGACGGTAATCTCTGCTATCTCTCCTACTGTTCCTCTCCAGCCTGCATGACACGCACCTATTGCATGATTTCTTGTATCTGCAAGCAGTACAGGTGTGCAGTCTGCAAAGTATGTCACCAATGCAACTCCTTTTTCATTTGTAATCAGCCCATCTACGCTTTCAAGATCTTTTGGACGGTATATTCCTATTCCCCTGTGAGTTGCTGTCACTCTGCGTACATATGTATGGTGATCTTGTGATGATGCTGTTAGGTTTTCGTATTCCGTTCCTATCGCTGCACATAACCTGCGGTAGTTCTCGTGTACATTCTCGTCTGCGTCGCCTCTGTTAAATGACATATTCATAGAATTGAACTCTCCGCTGCTTACTCCTCCCAATCTTGTAGAAAAAGCATGGTTTACAAAATCTACTTTCTCTAACTCTTTGAAAGTAAGGTATGCAAGTGCATCTTTAAAGTGTAAATTCATTGTATTACTTTTAAAAATCATGTTATCATTCTCCTAAAGAAATATACTTGTGTGAAATACTATTATAATGTTATTTGGAATTAAGGAGGTCAGAGCTTATGTCGTACAGACTGTTCGGGAAAAACATTCCCGTTGACTGCACATACTGTGAACACTGCGTTGAAAGCATTGACGGTGCTCAGTTCTGCGTTAAAAACAAAGCCATTATTAACGGCAAATGCAGGAAGTTTTCCTATGATCCGCTTTTGAGAAAGCCATTCAAGCCCCCTGTTCTGCCTAAATATAACCCTGAGGATTTTCAGCTTTAAATCCTTTCCTTGTATTCCTCATTTATATATTATCATTATTGCGCAGCAACTGCAACAATTTATTTTTGTCGTATCTGAAATATTTTTTTGCTTTTTATTCGATATTGATATTGATATAATCGCAAATTACTGATACAATATATATTATATTTTTATTGGTGATGTTTTACTGTCGGCAATTTCTTTTACTACTATCCGAAAGGAGGAGCCATTATGGAAACTATTGAGAAATGCGTTGCCTGTCCGCATAAGTGCGGCGTCAAGAGAACTCTGCTTGAAGGTAACGGATTTTGCAATATGGGTTTGCAGCCTAAGGTTGCAAGAGTTGGCCCTCACTACTGGGAAGAACCGTGTATTAGCGGAAGCCGTGGCAGCGGTGCTATTTTTTTTAGCGGCTGTACGCTAAAATGTGTTTTTTGTCAGAATTATGAAATCAGCGTAAACCATGTAGGAACATTTATTACACCTCAACAGCTTGCCAACTGCTACCGTAATCTTGAGGACCAGGGTGTACATAACATTAATCTTGTCAGTGCAAGCCACTTTATTGAGGCTGTACTTGAAAGCTTCAAGATATACCGCCCTAAAATACCTGTGCTTTATAATTCAAGCGGTTATGAAACAGTGGAGAGCCTTAAACGTCTTGAGGGTTACATCGACATATACCTTCCCGACTTCAAATACAGCGACAACAGACTTGCGCTTAAGTATTCAAGCGCATATAATTATTCAAATGTTGCCCTTGCCGCTATCAAAGAGATGGTGCGCCAGACAGGCAAGGTTCAATTTGACAAAAACGGTATTATTCAAAAAGGTACTATCGTGCGTGTTCTTGTACTTCCTAACCACACAAAAGACAGTATCGCCATTCTCAACACAATTAAAGCATACTATGGCGATAATGTACTTGTCAGCGTTATGGGGCAATATACACCTATGGGCGAAGCTTACAAATACCCCGAACTCAACCGCAAAATTACCGAAGATGAGTACGAGGAAGTTGTAAACCACGCTATTGAACTTGATATGGACGGGTTCGTACAGGAATTGTCCTCTGCAAGCGAAGAATTTGTTCCAAACTTTGACTGCTCAAGTTCGGATTATTTCAACTACAACAGTACCCATTAAGAGTGTGGGGAGTTTTGACGAAGCATATGATGCTGTGTAAAAACATTTGTCGGTTTTGGCATAATCAAATTGCCGAAACATGCTTCACATACTACATACGATGTTATATTCTCATTCTTCAAGAAACGTACCGTCGTAGTAAAAATCTTCGTCCAGCAATATTTCTGCTTTCTCCCCTATATCCTCTTCGCATGAGTACTCTATATCATAATAAAAATAATTGTCATCGGCTGATTTTGTTATATTTCGGTCGATGATTTTTTTATCGCTGTAAGAAAAAAGTTCGCACAACAGTCTTTCCGCCTTAAATAGTTTTTCTGCCGACTGTTCGTTTATCTTCGTTTCCTCATTATCCAGATAGTATATATGCTCATTTACAGTACAAACAGGGGCTGTTTTCCCTTTGAAATCAAGTGCGTATTCTCTTTTAAATCCTATCGTTTCTCTGCCTGCCTTTATACACCTCATCTCAAGCGGAAAATATATTCCAAATACCTTAGCATTTCGCCTTGTGACTGTACTGTCCTCGTATTTGCGGTATGTTTCTGTTTTAGGTATAGCTATATGTTCGGTATGCAAAGTTTTCGCCATCACTACACCCTGTGCTGTATCCAGCATGGTTGAACCTAAGTCTGTCTGTACAAATCCACCTATCAACAGATTTCCCTTTACTACTGCGTCACCGCCCTGTACATAAGACATTCCTTTCTGTACATCTGCACGTATTATTTGCCCGTCACACTTTGCTATAATATTATAGTGTTTATCATCAGGTTCTGCTGTCTTTACTGTCGTTTCGGTTATTTTGACCTCTGCTGTTGAAGCGTCTGTGTTTATTGTTATCCATGACACATCACCTAACGCTATGAGCGCTTTTGTCTGGAGATTTCTCAGACTGTCAAATTTTCCTTTCGCTCCCTCATATACTCCTATCTCCTTCATTACAGTATCTGCACGGCTTTTGCTCATATTCTCATAGCCGTAAATATCTACATACCACAAATATCTTGACAAAAATCCAAATATCAATGCAAAACATATCGCTCCTATCGGAATACCTATGTGTTTTTTATTCTTATTCGCAAAAAACGGTATACCTGTTTTTTCTACAATCCTTATCTTTATGCTCTTTTTGCGTGACAGCTTGTATATGTATCTATAATTTACTACAAGAGTTTTGCAGTAAATCACACCCTCATGACTTCTCACTCCCCATACAGCTATTCCGTTTGCCGTCATTACATTCAGAAATGTTTCGGGACGGCTTCCGCTTATCGATAACTCTATATATCCTCTTATATAACGTATTATCTTTATCATACCGCACTATCTCCATTCCTCAAATTCTATCCTGTTTATTAAACCCTCTACTATTACAGCGGATGTGCTTAACAGCTTGATATTCAAACCCGTTCCGTATGCACATACTAATCCGTCTGAAGTTTTTACTTTAATTGAGATTTCGGTATATTCCTCTATCCCTTTGCTCCCCTCAACCGTCAACTCTCTGTTACCGACTATCTGTGACACAGGCGTTTTTGTAAGCTCATAGGGAACTATATCACGAAGCTTTTTTTCACTGTTCATAAAAATCCCTCCCTGTCACAAAATTATATGACTTTCCTGTCAAAAAAATGCAGGCATACTTCTTGTCTTTTGGACATACATTTCAGTAAACACCAACAGAAAGGAAGTATCAGTTTGAAACAACGTACCATAATTGCAGATCGTCTTTCTCTGCTTACCGTAACTACTCTGTTCGCCTTTATTTGTATAGGAATGATTACCGCACCTTCTCAGGCAAGCAACGGTGCTTATAATGGCATTGAGTGTTGTATCAATGTACTTGTACCGTCACTGTTTCCGTTTATGTTTCTGTCGTCTTTTTCCGTAATATACGGTATCTCTCAACGTATCGGAAAGCTGTTCTCAAATATTACAATTTCACTTTTTAACCTGCCCAGCGATGCAGGAGTTACTATACTGCTGAGCCTTGTAGGCGGATTTCCTGTCGGGGCTGTCGGCATAAACTCCCTGTACAAGCAAGGGGTAATATCTAAAAAACAGGCTCAACGTATGCTGTGCTTTTGTGTAAACTCAGGACCCGGGTTTCTTATAAGCGTTGTAGGAGCAAAGCTTTACGGAAATCCTCAGGTCGGCATAATACTTACGGCGTCACAGGTGTTTGCAAGTGTCCTTACAGGAATAGCTTTAGGCAGGCTGTCAAGAAAAAAAGAACCTCTAATCATATCCTCCGAAAATACAGATAACACTCTGCCATTTTCGGAATCATTTATCTCTGCGTGCAAAAGTGCCTGCACCGGTACGGCAGGATTATGTTCAATGGTTGTTTTGTTCTCATGCTTTACCGAACTTGCTCACTTCTTCCTTAAAATCAACCCCGACTCCGCTATCGGTATAATCTTCCGTTGTATATGCGAAGTCACTGACGGATGTACGGCATTAGCAGAAAACAGACTTCCAATATACTTCGCCTCAATTTGTGCCGGATTTGGCGGTCTTTGCGTGCATTTTCAGATTTTCTCATCTTTGTCAGATATTAAAATAAACAAACAAAAATTTTTTCTTGCAAGAGCGACTGGCGGATTTCTCTGCGGTACCGTTACATACATAATATGCAAAATATTCCCCGCTTACTGCGATGTTTTCTCAAATATACAAGATACATCACCCAAACTTTCCGCAGTAACTTACTGCGGCAGTATAGCACTGATTATTTCAATTACCTCCTTTCTTATCTGCACAAGCGGAATATTTAAACAGATTGTCGAATACAATAAAACAGTACATCACTCATAACTCTAAGGAGGCGATTTTATGTGCGGATTTGCCGTATGGTACTCCGACACGGAAAGCATAAAGGACAAAGAAACTATCCTTAACGCAATGAGCCAGACTCTTTGCAGGAGAGGGCCGGATGAACAGGGGGTTTACCTTAAAGATAATATATGTCTTATGCACCGCAGGCTTATTGTCATAGATCCCGATACGGGTAAACAGCCCATGACAGAAACTTTGGGAGAACAGGATATTTGTTTAGTATATAACGGTGAACTATACAACACCGATGAGCTTCGTAATGAACTTATACGCTGCGGATACGATTTTAAAGGTCACTCGGATACGGAAGTGCTGTTAAAAAGCTATCTGCACTGGGGTACGGAATGTGTCAAACAACTAAACGGAATCTTCGCTTTTTCAGTTTATGACAAACGTAATGGCAGTCTTTTTATCGCAAGAGATCCCATTGGTGTCAAGCCATTTTTCTATTACTCATATAACGGCGGTATTCTTGCAGCCTCTGAGATCAAAGCCCTGCTTGCAAACCCTATCGTTAAACCTCTTATTGACGAACAGGGACTCATGGAACTGTTGTTTTTAGGACCGGGCAGAACAAGCGGACAGGGAGTTTTCAAAAACATTGGTGAACTTCTGCCGGGTGAATGCGGTATTTACAAAGACGGAATACTTACAAAACAACGATACTTTTCAATAAAAGCACGTCCTCATATCGACAACAGAGATCAGACTAAGGAACACGTACGTTTCCTGTTGACAGACGCTATCGAACGCCAGCTAATAAGCGATGTTCCGTTGTGTACGTTTTTGTCGGGCGGCCTTGATTCAAGCATTATTTCTAACACCGCCGCAAATTACTACAAAAGAAAAAATCTTCCTCTCAACACATACTCCGTAAACTACACCGATAACAAAAAGTATTTTCAGAAAAGCCTGTTTCAGCCTAATTCAGATGAGGACTTCATTGACATTATGGTACGTCACACAGGCTCAAAGCACCATGAAGTAATACTTGACAACACCGATCTATACAACGCTTTATTTGATTCTGTAAAAGCAAGAGATCTTCCCGGCATGGTTGATGTTGACTCATCACTTTTATTGTTTTGCAAAGAAGTCAAAAAGGATTTTACGGTTGCACTGTCGGGAGAATGTGCTGACGAACTTTTCGGCGGCTATCCGTGGTATCACAATGAACAGATTCTCTTTGAAGAATGCTTTCCATGGTCACGTTCGCAGGCTATTCGCAGAAGTATCCTAAAAAGCGGAGTTCTTCCAAAGGGTGAAGAATACGTCAGACAGCGTTACCTTGACACTGTAAACCATACGGACTGCCTGCCTGATGATAACAGACACACAAGACGTATGCGTGAGATGTTTATGCTCAATTTCAACTGGTTTATGCAAACACTCCTTGACAGAAAAGACCGATGTTCAATGTACGGAAGCCTGGAGGTCAGAGTTCCGTTCTGCGATTACAGAATTGTAGAATACGCTTATAATATGCCTTGGGAGCTTAAAGCACTTGACGGCAGAGAAAAAGGTATCGTAAGGGCGGCATTCTCCGATCTTCTTCCCGAAACTATCATTCAAAGAAAGAAAAGTCCCTACCCCAAAACTCATAATCCTCTTTACTTTGAACTTACCGCACTCGGTGCGTTAAAGGTACTCAACAACAAAACCTCACCTCTTTCCGATTACCTCAACGCCGCTGGTATTAGAGAAATCATTCGAAATCCCGAAGAAATATCTTCTCCGTGGTACGGTCAGCTAATGCGTACACCACAAATACTTGCGTACATCGTACAGCTTGACTACTGGTTCAGGGAATATCATGTAGAGATCGTTTGAAGTGCGTAGTGTGGAGTTTTTAATGAAGAGTTTGTTATTCACTATTCATTGTTCACTCCTTCCCCCGACTGTACTTTGTAATGCAGTCGGGGATTTTTCAGTATTACTCTTGCAATTAGGCTTATACTGCTGTATAATAAAATCATATTTTTTTGTATTAACACAAATAAATTTGTTTATTTTACTGCAACGAGGTGATTTATTATGAAAAGAGGAAAAAAAATATTTTCCATGCTTATGGCTGTGTCTTTGCTGCTTTCAAGCGTGTGCGTTACTGCTTCTGCCGATATGACGCTGATTAAGGTTGAGCCGACTATTGACGAATACGGCTTGTATTCCGAAAGCTACTATGAATTGCAGCCCGATACATCGGACACACCGGAAATGCCCGATGTGCTTAAAAACCGCAAACCAAAACACCATTACTTTGAACGCAGCGACGACCATTCAATAAATTTCAGAGGAGAGCTGATAATGCCGGGCGATACCTTTGAATTTCAAACCGACATTACTCGTGAAATGATCTACACAATTGATTTCTATGGACGAGGCGACCCTTACGTTCATAAAGAACGCGGAGAAAAAGAGTGTTATTTCAGCAAGTACAGCCCGGAAAACTACGGCATTGAAGTCACAGGCTCCGTTGATATTACAGGCTACGATGACTACGACTCCGGTGACGGCACAAATCTTGACGGAAAACACGTTACAGACAAGTTTATCAGAACCGGAAAAAACAACCTCAACTGCCCCATAATTATCGGACCTACGGGCGGCGGCGGTGACGGTCCGTATGTGTTCTACCCAGACCACGACCAACGCAGACAACATACTGATGTTTGCTATACCGTTCTTGCACCGTACTACTATCTTTCGTACAAGTTTATTCAAAATGAAAACGATTACGACTATGCAAATTTTGACAACCTGTTCTGGCCGTCGGGAGAATTTGAAGACCTTGAATTTCCGGAATACTACTGGCTGACAGATAAACCTTATACATTGACTATCCCTAACCCTACTTCACCGGGAAGAAGTTTTTACAGGTGGAGGAGCGATCAACCGTCACTCACTTATAAAAACAACGATCCTACAAGAACTTTTAAAAATAATTGCACAGAACTTACCGTCCAATGGACTTATGATGTTGCCACAGAAGTACATGAGCCATACAAATACACGTACTATGATTCGGACGGAGAACCTATAGATATTGATTCGGACAATGTTAGCACCGTGTATAGACTGCCCGAAGAATTTGAGGACGTTAACATCTACGGTGCGGGAAACATGACTTTTATACCTTCTATAGAAGGTAATAAACGAACAATTATGTTTTATCCCAACGGCGGTACTATTAACGGACGTGATAAGTGGCTTATTGAAGTAAACGAAGTCAAACGTGAAGACGAGGCAAAATACGGCAAAAACGGTGACAGCAGAATTCCCGATGACGGCGATTTTGGTTTTGACATCAATGACTATATCCCCGAAAAGCCCGGTGATACTTTCCTTGGCTGGTGTGCAAATGAAGATACTCTTTACACAGCCTTTGTAACAAAGGACAGCACAATTGACGCTTACAGATATTTTTGGGAGGACGACGAGTACGGCACTTTCACCGACAAAAACTGCCAAAAACAACTCTATGCTAAATGGGCAAGTCAGACAGACGAGGCATTTGAGAAAAACGGCTGGAAACTTTCTGACGACGGTACTCTTTTCATTATGAACGACAAAGGTGCTGAAAACTGGGTTAAAGCTTTAAAATCAGACCAGACTCTTGCCACGAAAGTTAAAGACGTGAAGCTTGGATATAAGAGCGAAAAAGTAGAATACTTACCGACAAAATTCCTTGACGGCTGTACTCAGATTACAAAACTTGTATTTGATGATCCCGTTAATTTTGACAACTTTGCTTTCGACAACTGCCCTAACCTTACCGACGTAACTCTGAATTTCCCTGCTGAAAGTGTATGGATTTCAAATTTACATTATTTCGGTACAAACAAAGACTTTACACTCCACGTACCAAATGAATATTACGAGGACTATAAAAACGCTTTGGGTGAATATGCTTATCTCCTCAACGAACCGAATACACAGCGTTATCCTCTCACTGTCAACGGTAACGTAATATCAGATAATAATTTAAAGGTAAAGTGCGGCGACGGTACGGCAAAATTTGATCCAAAAACTAACACCCTGACACTTACAAATGCAACTCTTACAAGCAGCATAGATCCGCATTTTGCACACCACTATTACGAAGACACCTCTACACCGGATACTCCTGACAATAATCACTCCATAAATAATCACGCTATCATTTCATTACTTGACAAGCTTACTATCGTTATTGAGGGCGATGTCACTGTAAATACGGTAGTTGACAACTCCTTCGGCTCAACTCACGAGGAACAGCCAAACTTTATCTATACAGAAGGCGATCTGGAGATTACGGGCAGCGGTACTCTGAAAGCCGTTAAAGATGATACTTCATTATATTACAAGGATAATGAAACTATGGAGCTGAGAGAATATATCGGTCCCGGACAGGTTAAGGCTTGGATTAACGGCAATCTTACTGTAAACGACTTAACAACCGAAAGGCTTTACGCAACTGTTATGGGAAGCTTTGACGGTAAAAACGCCAAGATGTACGGCGGCGTGATAAAGGCTTACGGAGATGTTAATGCCGATAATCTTACCGTCAAGGACTTCAACGCTCCCGAGGGCGATTTAATGCTCGCTCAGGAAATTGCTTATATAATTTCATACGGAAAAGGCAGTATGAATTTTAATAACTGCGATTGCGAATACACCGCTATACGTGGAATTAATCAATGTAAAGAAATAAACTTTACCGACAGTAAAATTTCACTTGCCGAAATGATAGACGGCGGACAGGATACAAAGCTTAATATTAATAACTCCGATGTATTTATTGTCGGAGGAACAGATTTTCTCGGAAATAAGATGGTTACAACTATTTCTCCCGAAAACATTTCTCTTACAAACGCAGATATTTTTGGGGGAGATTGGACAGATATTTTTATCATGATAAAGCCTGTTGAAAATCAGAAAGAAAATATTTTAGGCGATGTAAACGGTGACGGCAAGGTTACAGCTAAAGACAGCATGCTTATACAGAGATTTGTTATTAATCTTGAAAAACTTGACAATAATCAACAGAAACTTGCAGATGTTGACGGCAACAACAAGGTAACTAATGCAGACGCTCTGAGTATTCTAAGATATACCATTAAAGCAAATGTAAAATACCCGATAGGACAAAAAACTGCATAATTTCTGTATGGGTAAATTTAAGGAGATGTTATTATGTAATTAAACAAATTATTTTCTTGCCTGCTTGCAGCGGCTATGATGTTTTCGGGAACACAGGCTCTTGCTTATGAAAAATCATATGATACTGAGGTGTTCGATTCGTTAGAAGAACCCGGCATCGTTGAGTCCGATAATAACGACAAAGACACAAACGAAGATCTGGGAGAAATAACATCAGGCAATTATAAATATATGCTATTGTCTGATAACACTGCAACTCTTTCCGAATACCTTGGCGACAGCACAAACGTTGTTATCCCAAGCGAAATCGACGGACATAAAGTTACTGAACTGTTTTCGACCTTTGACTCAAATAAATCAATAGTTAGCATTACTATTCCCGATACCGTATTAACTGTTGGATATGAAGCTTTTTACGAATGTAGTTCACTGCAATATGTTCTTTTCTCTGACAGCGTGAAAACCATAGAAGATGGTGCCTTTCAAAACTGTACTTCGCTTGAAGAAATAAGAATACCCTCTTCTGTTACCTCTATCGGCGCAGGTGCTTTCAAAGGTTGTGAATCTCTGAGAACAGTTTCTATTCCCGATTCAGTAACTGAAGTCGGTTTGCTGGCATTTGAATTTACACCTTGGCTTACTGATAATATCAGCGATTTTGTTATTGTTGGTGACGGTGTGCTTATCTGCTATAAGGGTTCGGACACTGATCCAAAAATTCCGGATACTGTAAAAACAATAGGCGACGGTGCATTCTCTTACTTTTTCTCCCCAATGATCGCCTCGTCTTTTACCACTACAAATATTACAAGCGTTTCTATTCCAGATTCAGTTACTTCAATAGGATTCAGGGCTTTTACCGGCAACGGTCTAACAAGTATTAATATTCCGTCCTCTGTAAAATATGTAGGTGATTATGCTTTTAGCTTCACTAAAATTAAGAATGCTATTCTTCCCTATACTGTTGAGGATTGGGGCGACGGATGCTTTAACAGCTGTGAGGAGTTGCTTACGGTAACCATTACCGATGGTATTGATGTTCTGACCGAAGGTATGTTTGGAGGCTGTAAGGCTCTTACTTCCGTACTAATCCCCGATTCTGTTTTAGTAATTGATAATTCCTGCTTCTACGAATGTACATCTCTTAAATCAATTATTATTCCCGAATCAGTGAAAGACATCGGTTCATGGGCATTCGGTAATTGTTCAAGTCTTGAAAGAGCAGATTTTCCGGGAACAGACGTTGGCTGGGAATACAATGCTTTTCCAGATACAGTTACTATTTACTGCTACGCTAATTCTGAAGCTCATTCACAAGCAAAAATAGATAAAATACCTTATGTTCTATATGACGGTACTGACACCGAAATTAATACGGATTCAAATACTGATACTTCTGCAAACGATTCCGATACAAATACAGATATTGATTATTCAGATGAAACCTATGTCCCTCATCTGAGGGTTAGCTCAAACGGTAATATAACAAATTATGATATAAAATATCAACCCGAATTTGATGCATTTTTGTCCGATTATATCCCAAAAGACGGTGATACAATATATTTTTATATTACTAAGGATAACAAAAAAATAGATAGCAGTGAACAAATATCAACTCTTAATATATCTTATTCGACTGAAAATTCTGTCGGCAGTGCCATAACGCTTTCGCCTTTCGGATTGTTCTTATTATTCCCAGACAGCAGCGAAACTGATACTGTTATCGATACTTCCTCTAACTCTGCCACCGATACCGCAACAGATACTTCCTCTAACTCTGCTACCGATACCGCAACAGATACTTCCTCTAACTCTGCTACCGATACCGCAACAGATACTTCTTCTAACTCTGCTACCGATACTGTAACAGACACCGAAACAATTAAACTTCTTGGTGACATCAACGGCGATAATAAAGTAACAGCTAAGGACAGTATGCAGATACAGAGATTTGTTATAAATCTTTCCAAATTGGACGAAAACCAGAAAAACTTGCTGACGTTGACGGCAATAATAAAGTCACTAACGCTGATGCTTTGAGTATTCTTCGATATACCATTAAAGCTAAGGTAAAATATCCAATAGGACAGGATTACGATAAAATTGATTTCTCCGATACCGATTATAACGACGATAATTACAAAGAGTTTGATTTCCACGGCCTTAAATTCAAAAAAATGGGTGATGTCTTTAAATATAAGCACTATGACATGGGATATAAAGACAATAAATTCTTCTTTATCGCTTTTGACGAAATTAACGGCGAAAATGTTCTTTTCCGCACTACCGCTGAACTTTCTGATGAGTATTTACAAGCATACGCTGATGTAGTTAAGAGCGGCGCTTACGCTTACAATGACGTTTACGAGGCTCTTAAAAATGCTCCTATAACCGGTATTGAAGATTTAAGCGACAAAATTCCTACTAAGGATTTTCTTGCTTCGCTTACAGGCAAAAAAGGTCAAGACCTTAATGATATGGGTTTCAAAGTAAAACAAATATCTAATACCGGCAGAGAATGCTTCGTTACATACGCAAACAGTACATACAGTATCCGTGTTTATTTCTTCAACATTGATTACTCAAATGTGCTCCCGTTTGATTCCTATTTCGAAGGCCATACTATTGACTATGCTTTATTCGAAAGAGTTATTCAGCTATAAACTTTAAACTGACACTATATACCACATTATTCTCCGACTGTGTAATAAAACATGGTCGGAGTTTTTTACTAAAATCTTATTTGTTTTGTCTTCTTTTTTCTAGTATATTGTATTTACAATATAATATACCAGAAATATGGTTCAAACCAATTATAACTAAAGAGGAGAAAATATATGAACAAGTTTTTATCGGCAGTTATTGCCTGTACACTTGCAGCGTCTATGCTTACAACACCTGCATTCGCTGCGTCTCAACAGTATAAGTTAAGCCCCACAGTATTATCGGGCGATGATGAGTACACTGTGTATGAAAAAGATAACTTACAATATAAAATTATTGACAACGAAGCTGTTATCGTGGGTTCTACCGGTGATGTATAAAGTATTTATATCCCTGAAAAGCTTGACGGATACTACGTCAAAAAAATTGGCAGAGGTGCTTTCAGTAACAACAACAAAATAAAATCCGTTTAAGGATTTTACTTAACGGAAATTGAAAGTACAGCTTTTGAAAATTGTTTTAACCTTATTTATGCTAATATTTCTTCCGTTAATAAAATCGGCAGGGGAGCTTTCCATGATTGTATAGCATTGGAAGTAGTAACCCCCAGCCCTAGTATAAAAGAATTACCTGACAATGTGTTTGATAACTGTAAAGTGCTTTACAGAGTTCGTCCCGATATTGACATTGCTATGCATATAGAAAAAATCGGCGATTCGGCATTTTTCGATTGTAAGAATATCAGCGACGTATTTGTTGAAAATATTACAAGCCAAGCTAAAGAAATAGGATATGGCGCTTTCTCCGGCTGCGACTCCTTGACAAAAGTCACTCTTGGCGACAACGTTGAAAAAATAGGAAGCCGTGCTTTCGCAAAATGTGGCTCACTTGAAACAGTTGAATTTCCCTCATCTGTTAAAGAATACGGCTATGAAATGTTTGAAGACTGCACTGCTCTTAAAAACGCATTTCTTCCCGATGGTGCAACAATCATCAGAAACGGTTTTTATAGAGGTAACTCTGCAATGACAGATACTTATATCCCCGATTCTGTTGAAACCATTGAGGACTACGCTTACAAAGTTTGTAGTTCGCTTGGCAGAGTTACTATACCCGATTCGGTTACTAAAATCTCGGATCACGCATTTGAAGGTTGCCCCGGTGTTATTATCTGCGGATCTCTTAATTCCGAGGCACATAATTACGCAATAAGAAACAACATCTCATTTGCGACGGTGCTTTCCAAAATTGCGAAAAACTCATCAATGTTGTTATTCCCGGTAATACAGGGTTTGTCGGAGTTGGAGCATTTGGTAAAGATACAAACCTTACTAAATTAGAAATTCCAAACAATACTACAACCTTTGCCTACGGTGCATTTGAGGACTGCACTAACCTTAAAGATATCTACTTCACAGGTTCTAAGGAGGATTTCAATAATAATCTGTCTATCTCCGATTATGACAAGAATTTCCTCAAAAATATTACTATACATTACGATTTCTTTATGCCTAAGAGTGTCGATTCCGAAACAAAAAATCTTACGACGACAACAAGGTTACTGCAAAGGATAGTATGCTTATTCAGAGATACTCTGTAAAACTCATTAGCCTTGACGATAAACAACAAAAGCTTGCTGATGTTGACGGTAACAACAAAATCACTAATGCTGATGCTTTGAGCATTCTTAGATACACTATTAAAGCTAATGTAAAATTCCCAATAGGACAAGTAACCTCTGTTTGATTGATTTAATTCTTGATGCAAAAACTCCGACTATGCATTATCGCACAGTCGGAGTTTTTCTTTTCGCATCAGTAATTACCGGTTTTTAGTCTTAATTTTCAAGTACAGTGTCAATAAACGCTTCTGGTATAAGGTAATAATATATCTAAAGGAATATCTGGAGTATCTTTGTAATCTCTGTATATGCCATCTCCTATATTATATG
Organism: uncultured Eubacteriales bacterium; assembly: GCA_900315715.1. Lineage (GTDB taxonomy): Bacteria > Bacillota > Clostridia > Oscillospirales > Acutalibacteraceae > RUG592. The sequence goes on along the minus strand of ONAH01000077.1, from coordinate 73 downwards.
CTACCTTTGAATGTATCGTATATCTGAGTATATGCATTGCATCTGCATTCGTTACTTTGCCATTTCCGTCAAC
>ONAH01000156.1 GCA_900315715.1 uncultured Eubacteriales bacterium | reverse complement strand
CAGGTGCTGTCGGCTGTACTCTGTTCGGGTTAGCATTTGCTGCAGGTGCTGTCGGCTGTACTCTGTTCGGGTTTGCGTTTGCTGCAAGTGCTGTCGGCTGTACTCTGTTCGGGTTTGCGTTTGCTGCAGGTGCTGCCGGCTTATTTAGACTTGGATTTATTGGTTTTGCAGATTCAACATTCTGCGGTGAAATTTCTTCGTCTGATCTCTCTATTTTATAATCGTAAACTTTTCCGGACGCATCATTGATTATTTCTACCATAAAATTCTGAGGCGATCTCTGACGATTCTTCCACATATTAACTTCACGTTGTTCAAGCGGAACCATCATTCCATCTATTACCTTAAATGTTCTTCCTGCTCTTGTATCGTTATATATCTTAAAGAATTCCGTTTCAAGAAGAAGCTTGTATGTATCAGCTTCTGTAAATGCAATACGACTTACCTTTTCACTTTCGGATATTGTTGAAGTCTTAGTCTGCTTCGCAGATGAATATCCACTTCTCCTCTGATTCTGTGTCGTATTTGGCACTGCCTTAGGCGGTACTATGTTCGGGTTAACGTTTGCTGCAGGTGCTGTCGGCTGTACCCTGTTAGGGTTAACGTTTGCTGCAGGTGCTGTCGGCTGTATTCTGTTTGGGTTAACGTTTGCTGCAGGTGCTGCCGGCTGTACCCTGTTAGAGTTAACGTTTGCTGCAGGTGCTGTACGCTGTATTCTGTTCGGGTTTGTATTTGCAGCTGGTGTTGCCGGCGGTACAACTTCATTTTTTGAAATTGAATAATCACTGATTGCACCCGTAGCGTCACGAACCTCATCTACAATAAATCCTCTCGGATTTCTTTGGCGATTTCTCCACATGTTTACTTCACGCTGTTCAACGGGAACAACATAGCCATTGATTACCTTAAAGGTTTTTCCGGCTCTTGTATCGCTGTAAATCGGGAAGAAGTCGGTTTCAACAAGCATTTTCATGCTGTCGGTAAGTTCAAATTTAATTCTGTCATTTGCAGGTTTTGTACCTTTATTGGACTCAAGCATTAAGAATCACTCCTTCATTAAAAATTTTACTATATTTTTACTTATTTTTCAATAGATTTTAAAATATTTTTGTTCTTATTTTTTGATTTTTTTTATATTAAAAAAAAGATTATATCTATTCCATGCAATTATTTTATTTTTTTGGTAATCTAATACAATTATTAAGTTTATAATATGTTAATCATTACACCCTATACTTTATTTTATTTTTCGGTTGATTAGTACGCCTTGCTCTGCTATAATCAAAGAGTACATATTATTAACTTTGTCCATATCTTTTTACTTTAAATGAGGTTATTATAATGAAAAATTTTAAAAGCGTTCTTTCTATTATTCTTATTACGGCGCTTCTATGTTTATCACTCTCGGCTTGTGAAAACGACGATTCTCACCCTGAAGATCAAATCATCAACTTTATACTCGAAAGTGATCCTCTTACTCTTGATCCGCAAATCGCTGACGATTATTCCTCAAAAATCCTTATCGCAAATCTTTTTGAGGGGCTTGTCAAGAGTAGCTCAGACGGCTCTGTTTCCCCGGGTATAGCCGAAAGTTGGGACGTATCCGATGACGGACTTGAATACACTTTTCATCTCGCAAAAGACTCTCAATGGAGCAACGGCGATAAACTTACAGCAGATGATTTCGTTTTTGGTATAAAACGTGCTCTCTCTCCAGAAACCCGTGCAGAAAACGTGTCGGAACTTTTTCCGATAAAAAACGCTGTTGCCTGCTATAACGGAACAGCTTCAAACAACGAACTTGGTATCAAAGCATTAGACGAATATACACTTTCGATTACTCTTGAATATCCTACCGAAAGTATTCTTAATGCACTATCAGAAAGTGTAGCCATGCCATGCCATGAAGATTTTTTTAATTCAACTAAGGGAAAATACGGTAAGGACGCCGAACTCATTATTACAAACGGTGCTTTCTCTATCAGAGAGACCTACGGCTGGGATCACGACAAATACATTTACATCAGACGAAACAACAACTACAAAGGCGCAAATCCCGCCATACCTCTTGGGGTTGATTTTACTATAACACAAAAACCACTTAACCCGGTTGACGCTATAATCAACGGTAATACCGATCTTTGCGAAATATACGGTGGTGACCTAAAAACAGCCGAAGATAATAATCTTAATATTACCGCAACCTCTAACACATTATGGGGAATATGTTTTAACACTGATATTCCTGTTTTCAATAATTCCAACCTTAGAATGGCTATGTTAGCCACTATTAACAGAAATTCATTACTCGAAAATGCTCCTTCTTCCTATATCCGTACTACTCAGCTTATCGGCAGCAGTGTTATGTTTGCAGGACTGAATTATCGTGATACTGTTGGGAATTTTTCACTGAAAAAAGAGGAAAATCCTAACGCTTTATTCTCACAAGATTCAAAGGAACTTAGTGAAAACAACATCAAATTTGAAAACTCATACACTGTAATTTACCTTGATGATGACGCCTCCTCAAAAATGGCTACATACATGATAGAGGTCTGGAACGATATGCTATCATGCTACTTCAACAAACAGCCCTTGTCAAGAATTGAACTTGAAGAACGTATGGCTTCCGGAAATTATGAAATTGCAATAGCACCTTTAAATACTTCCTTGGATTCACCTATGGAATTTCTGTCCAGATTTGTGACGGACTCACACGATAATTACATTAACCTTAACTATCCTGCTTATAATGACTTCATCTCAGAAGCGCTAAAAGAAAATAGTTCAACATCTATTTCTGCTCTCGGAAAAGCAGAAAACCACCTCATTAGCAACGGATATTTGTTTCCGTTATACTATGAAAGCAGATACTTCGCATCAAGCAGCAATTTGAGCGGCGCTGTTTTTTGTTCAGACGGAGTATCCATAGACTTCTCTAATGTGATTAAAACTACGGAGTGATAAATATGAAAATCATTGACATAACCACAGAAGCGTTTACTTCACCATCTTACGCAGAAGATCCCCCCGCAAAGTTCAAGTGGCACAGAAGCATTGAAAGCGGCGATGATTATAATCTATCTGTATTCAGAATGACACCTCATACAGGCTCTCATATCGACGCACCCTCACACTTCATTAACGGTGCAGAAAGTATTGATGAAATCGATCTTAACAAGTGTTTCGGAAAATGTACCGTTGTAACTATCAGTGGAGTTCTTACAGGAGAGGATATGGACGAACTACTTCCTTATTGCAAAAAACGTCTGCTTATACACGGTAACGGTGATGCTGTTCTTGAACTCAGTGCTGCAAGGGTTCTTTCCGAATACGGCATGACACTAATAGGAACAGACGGCATATCTATTTCCTTCTACAAACAAGAAAGCGAAGTACATCGTGAACTTTTATCACACGGCATTGTCATTCTTGAAAACCTTAATCTTGACAAAGTTCCTGACGGAGAATATATGCTGAGTGCGTTTCCATTAAAACTGGGAGGTTTGGAGGCTGCTCCTGTAAGAGCGGTGCTATTCAGAGATTAATTATTTTTTTAACTTATTAACATAAAAAGGACTGCCTTTTACAGCAGTCCTTAATTTTATGTATTATGATATTTAATCAAGCTACATCTCCGCTCTTTATCGGCGGGATCTTCTCAATATGAATAGTAGCTCTCAAAATAATCAATGCGTCCTTTGCGGTTACTTTACCGTCGCCGTTTACATCGGCAGCAGCAAGCTGTTCAGCATCAAGTTGAGCAAGATGAACAGAATATCTCTGGATAACCATAGAGTCAGCAGCAGTTACCTTGCCATCTCCGTTTACGTCACCAAGCTTACGCTGTGGCTCCGGAGTTTCCTTACCCTTGTAATAATCTGCAAGAAGCTGCTGGAACTGATTATATGCAACCTGATATCCTGCTGTTCCCTGAACCAAGCCCTGAAGCTTTGCGTATGCTTCAAATGATGCCTCAGGAGTTGTGCCGAACTTCTGAATTGCATTTGCAACCTTCTCAGGTGTACAAATCGGATTACCTTCATCGTCTGTTTTACCCATTGTATCTATAACAAACTGTGCTATAACTGTTGCAGGATCTGTATTAGGAGGCAAAACCTCACCTACTACGTTACCGATAGAAGTAATTGTAAGCTGTGGTCCGCAACCCTCTACATCGTCAAATACTGCAACGATATTTGTTTTCTTGCTGTCAACAGGGCTTTCAATTTGCTCTTCTAACATATGAGCTGTATGTCCGAATACAGCAGGTGTAATTACGCAGTTATATGTCTGATTGTTTGTTGTCTGATCGTGGAAAATTACAAATACATCGTGACCCTCTGGAATAGAGAACTCATATGACTCTACAATTCCTTCTTCAAGATCAACAGGCATACCCATTATCTTCTTAGAGCCCCATGTATTGGCATCCTGCCAACCATTCTTTGTAGCATACAAACCTGATGTTGAGTCCCAAATATAGAACAAAACAACATCCGTATGATCCCAGTCGCCCATCTTGAAGAAGATTTTACCCTTAGGAGCTTTATCATCTACAGGAGGTTCTGGAGTATCAACAGGGGGTTCTGGAGTATCAACAGGAGGAACATCCTGTGAATCTACAGGTGGCTGAGGCTCTGCGAAAAGTGCCATTGCTGCAGCTGCTTTTTCTGCATAACCTTCCTGTGTTGCAAATTTCTGGAACTCAGCAATTACAGCCTCAGGAGTTGTGCCGAACTTAGCGATAGCTGTTGCAACCTTTTCTCTTGTGCAGCACTCTACGCCTGACTTATCTACTGTACCAACTCTGTCAAAGATATACTGAGCAACTGTTGCAGCGCCATTTGCGTTAGGTGCGGAATACTGTCCTACAACGTTACCTGTTGATGTAATTGTAAGCTGTGGACCGCAGCCTTCCACTCCGTCAAATACTGCTGCTATATCCTGCTTCTCACTGTCAACAGGGTTCTCAATCTTTTCTTCTGCCATGCGAGCCGTATGTCCGATAGCAGCAGGTGTAAGAACACAGTTGAAAGTCTGCTCGTTTGTTGTCTGATCGTGGAATATTACAAATGTATCATGACCCTCTGTAAGTGTAAGCTCATAGGACTCTACAATACCATCTTTACCATCAACATTTGTTCCAATAATTTTCTTAGATGCCCATGTATTACCATCTTGCCAACCGTTCTTAGTTGCATACTGATTTGTCGTTGTATCCCAGATAAAGAAACAAACCTTATCATCGTGGTTCCAATCGCCCATATCGAAGAAGATTTTACCTGTTACCGTCTTAGGTTCATCCGGCTTTTCGGGCTCCTTTGTTTCTGTTTTTTCTTCTGCAAACAGTGCCTGTGCTGCTGCTGCTTTCTCTGCAAAGCCTTCCTTATCTGCAAACTTCTGGAATTCTGCCTTTACTTCCTCAGGTGTTGTCTTAAACTTCTCAATAGCTGTTGCAACCTTCTCAGGTGTGCAGCACTCTACGCCTGACTTATCTACTGTGCCAACTCTGTCAAAGATATACTGTGCAACTGTTGCAGCACCGTTTGCGTTAGGTGCGGAATACTGTCCTACTACGTTACCAGTTGATGTTATAGTAAGCTGAGGTCCGCAACCCTCTACTCCGTCAAATACTGCTGCTGTATCTTGTTTCTCACTGTCAACAGGGTTTTCAATCTTTTCTTTTGCCATGTGGGCCGTATGACCGATAGCAGCAGGTGTAAGAACACAGTTGAAAGTCTGTTCATTTGTTGTCTGATCGTGGAATATTACAAATGTGTCATGGCCTTCATAAAGTGTAAGTTCGTAGGACTCTACTATTCCGTCCTCACCGTCAACAGTTTTACCTAAAATTTTCTTAGATGCCCATGTGTTGCCGTCCTGCCAACCGTTCTTAGTTGCATACTGGTTTGTTGTTGTGTCCCAAATAAAGAAACACACTTTGTCATCATGGTTCCAATCGCCCATATCAAACTTAATAGTGCCTGTTACAGACTTCTCATTAGCAGAAACCACTTCGGGTTCATCCGCCGCTGCTACAACAGATAATGGTGCTGCTGCAAGAAGCATTGCCAATGTGATACTTAACAATTTCTTGTTCATAAAGCGTCTTCTCCTATTTTATAAATTTTTTACTTTGAACACTCTTTTTTCTTTTGAATGTTCTGTTGCAAGTTTATTATATACCATTAAGCCAATAATTTCAATAGTTCTTTTAATTTTTTATTAAAAATAAATCCAAAAATAATTCTATAATCATTCATAAATCCTATATATTTATTAGTTTATATTAATTTTTTTATATTTTGGTTTAGTTTAATTATTTAATTAATCTGACAATAAATTTGTGAAAAAAATCCCTCGACGTTAGTCGAGGGATAAAACATCTTATTGTTTATTTAATCGGAAATTACTCCTCAATCTTCTTACGTGTAGCGATTACTGCAGCTGCTGCGCCAAGAAGAACTGTTGCAAATGCTGCAACGCCTCTTGCATCACCTGTTGCTGCTGTATCTGTTGCACTTGCTGTGGAAGATGTAGCTGCTGAACTTGTAGAACCACCTGTTGTGCCAGATGCAGTCTTAGATGAACCTGTTGAACCAGTTGATCTTGTTGAACCTGTGGAGCCGGTGCTTGATGTACTGCTATTGCTCGATGTATTGCTG